>JALZKQ010000028.1 GCA_030859165.1 Actinomycetota bacterium | reverse complement strand
CGCGAACACGCCGGCCGACCTGGGCTCGGTGGCGCCGACGCGGTGGCTCGAGCCTTCCGAGCAGCACGCGTGGCGCACGTTCATCACGGGCGTGACCGCCCTGCTCGAGCGTCTGGACCGCGAGCTGCGTACGCAGCACGACGTATCACTGGCGGAGTACGAGATCATGGTGCGGCTGTCCGAGGCGCCGCAGCGAAGCCTCCGGATGGCCGAGCTCGCCGCCTCCGTGTCGCACTCCCGCAGCCGTACCACGCATACCGTCGCCCGGATGGAGTCCGACGGCATCGTCGAGCGCCGGGCGTGCCCCAACGACGGCCGCGGTGTCATGGCGGTGCTCACCGACGCCGGATGGGCATGCCTGGTCAGCGCGTCGCCCACCCATGTGCGCGGCGTCCGCGCCCATCTCGTGGATGTCTGCGACCCTGCCGACCTGCGGGCCCTGGGCCGGGTCTTCGATGCCGTGCACGAGGCGAACGCCGTGCCCGGTCACTTGGACTGAAACTCAACCGCGGATCAGCAGCTCGTCGACCGCTGCCGGGCTCAGCACCTGCGCCAGGACGAGGTTCGCGGCACCCACGACCCCGGTCAGCTCGCCGTGCGACGTCGGCAGGATCCGCAGGTCCCGCGAGGCCAGCGTCACCGCGCCGGCGTACACGCTCTCGCGGATCCCGGCCAGCAGCGGCTCGAAGCTTCTCGCGAGGTCCCCGCCGACGACGATGGCCTGCGGGTTGAGGACGTTGACCACCCCTACGAGCAGGTCGCCGACCATCCGCCCGGACTCCCGGATGAGCGACACCGCCTCGCCGTCGCCCTCCAGTGCCCGGCTGACCACGTCACGCACGTGGTGGACGTCGCGGCCGCGGCCGCGCATCTCCTCGACCAGGGCCCACCCCGAAGCGTGCGCCTCCAGGCAGTCGATGCTCCCGCAGCGGCAGACCCGGCCGTCGGTGCGCACCACCTTCGTGTGGCCGAGCTCCCCCGCGACGCCACGAAAGCCACGGTGCAGCCGCCGGTCGAGCACGAGACCCACGCCGATCCCCGTCGACACCTTGACGAACACGATGTCGTGGTACGTCGTCATCAGACCGTCCCGCTCGGCCAGCGCCATGGCGTTGCAGTCCCGCTCCAGGATGACCGGCACGTCGAGGCCGCGGGTCAGGAACGGGACCACCGACACGCCCTCCCAGCCCGGCAACGCCGGGGCCGACAGCGCCGTGGCCCGGTCGGGACCGACCACGCCGGGGATGCTGACCCCGATCCCCCGGATCGAGGAGGACGACAGTCCCGCCTCCGCGAGCAGTTCGTCGAACATCTCCCGTAGGCGGGTGAGCACCACCGCGGGACCATCGGCCACGTCCTGGTCGTGGGTGGCCAGGGCCAGCGCCTGCCCGGACAGGTCGCACAGGCCGACCTGGATGCGGCTTCGCCCGACGGCCGCGGCGAACACGGCACCGGCCGAAGGAGCGAACGACAGCCGCATCGGTGGGCGTCCGCCCGTGCTGGCGCCCTCGCCGCTCTCGGCGACCAGGCCGGCCCCGACGAGACCGGCGAGCCGGGCAGCCACTGCCGTACGGGACAACCCCGTGACCCGGGCCAGATCGCTGCGCGAGGTCGCGGTGCCCGCGCGGATCAGCTGCAGCACCGCACCCGGTCCAGGGACCTGGTGGGCGTACGGGCGGGTCGACATGGGGGCATTCAACCAAACGCCGGACGGGCATCACGGTGAGTGCGTCGCCGTCCTCCTGCAGGACGGCCGGGGTCAAGCAGTGCCGATGAGTCGGACACCGCGCCTGTCGGCTCGAACAGCCGGTTGATGGCCATGGCGGTCAACGCCAACAGCTGACTCAGTCGCGGGTCAGCTTGCGGTGGGTCACCCGGTGCGGTCGTGCTGCCTCGGCGCCGAGACGCGACACCTTGTTGGCCTCGTAGTCTGCGAAGTTGCCCTCGAACCAGAACCACTGCGCCGGGTCCTCCTCGGTGCCCTCCCAGGACAGGATGTGTGTCGCGACGCGGTCCAGGAACCACCTGTCGTGGGAGACGACCACGGCGCAACCCGGGAACTCGAGCAAGGCGTCCTCCAGGGACTGCAACGTCTCGACGTCGAGGTCGTTGGTCGGCTCGTCGAGCAGCAGCAGGTTGCCGCCCATCTTGAGTGTCAGGGCGAGGTTGAGACGATTGCGCTCTCCACCGGAGAGCACGCCGGACTTCTTCTGCTGGTCGGGGCCCTTGAAGCCGAACGACGCGACGTACGCCCGGCTGGGCACCTCGTAGTTGGCGACCTTGATGAAGTCGAGGCCGTCGGAGACGAGCTCCCAGACGTTCTTGTCGGGGTCGATGCCGCCACGGCTCTGGTCGACATAGGAGATCTTGACCGTCTTGCCGACATCGAGCGAGCCGTTGTCGGGGGTCTCCTGGTCGATGATCATCCGGAACAGCGTGGACTTGCCCACGCCGTTGGGTCCGATGACACCGACGATGCCGGCACGCGGCAGGTCGAACGTCAGCCCGTCGAAGAGCTCGCGGTCCCCGAAGCTCTTGTGCACGCCGGTGGCCTGGAGGACGACGTCACCCAGGCGCGGGCCGACCGGGATGTTGATCTCGTCGAAGTCGAGCTTGCGGCTGCGCTCGGCCTCGGCTGCCATCTCCTCGTAGCGGTTCAGCCGTGCCTGGCTCTTGGCCTGCCGGGCCTTGGGGTTGGAACGCACCCAGGCGAGCTCACGCTCCAGGAGCTTGGCCCGCTTGGCGTCCTTGCGGCCCTCGACGACAAGGCGCTGCTTCTTGGTCTCCAGGTAGGTCGTGTAGTTGCCCTCGTACGGGTGGGTCCGACCCCGGTCGAGCTCGAGGATCCACTCGGCCACGTTGTCCAGGAAGTAGCGGTCGTGGGTGACCGCCAGGACTGCGCCCGGGTAGTTGGCGAGGTGCTGCTCGAGCCACTGCACACTCTCGGCGTCGAGGTGGTTGGTGGGCTCGTCGAGCAGCAGCAGGGCCGGTTGCTGCAGCAGCAGCTTGCACAGCGCCACCCGGCGGCGCTCGCCACCGGAGAGGTGATCGACCAGCTCGTCGGGCGGCGGACAGCGCAGCGCGTCCATGGCCTGGTCCAGACGGGACTCCAGGCTCCATGCGTCGGCGTGCTCGAGGTCGGTCTGCAACTCACCCATCTGCGCCATCAGCTTGTCGAAGTCGGCGTCCGGGTCGCCCATCTCCTCACCGATCGCCTCGTAGCGACGCAGCTTGCCCATGATCTCGGCGACGGCCTCCTGGACGTTCTCCAGGACGGTCCTGCCCTCGCTCAGCGGCGGCTCCTGCTGGAGCATCCCCACCGTGCCCCCGGGGTCGAGGAACGCGTCGCCGTTGGAAGGCTGGTCAAGCCCGGCCATGATCTTGAGCAGGCTCGACTTCCCGGTGCCGTTGGGTCCGACGACACCGATCTTGGCCCCGTGCAGGAACGACAAGGTGACGTTGTCCAGGACGACCTTGTCGCCGTAAGCCTTGCGGACGTTGCGCAGCGTGAAGATGTACTCGGCCATGTCCACGGAGCCTAGGCTCTGCGGGTTGCCCGCTCACAATCGGGCGGCTCGCCGCTTAGAAGGCGGGCGTCGGCTCCGGGGACCGGGCTGCATCGCCGGAGGTGACCTCGCCGGTCACGGGGTTCACCCGGTCGCCGGCCTGCTGATCCAGGACCGCGAATATCTCGCTGTCCTCGGGTGCGGGTGCAGGCTTGTCGAAGGCGGACCGCTCAGTCCGCCGGAACGCGCTGGTCCCCCGATTGAGATCGTGTCCGACCATGGTGGCCTCGAGGACGTCGCGACTGTGCACCTCACCGTCGTCGCTCTTCCACACGCTGGTGCGCAGCTTGCCGATCACCACCACTGGTTGCCCGACGCTCAGCGAAGAGGCGATGTTCTGCGCCAGTTGACGCCAGGCCTTCACCGTGAGCCACACCGTCTCGCCGTCACGCCAGCCGCCGGCCAGCTTGTCGTAGAACCGGGGCGTGGACCCGAGGCGGAAGAAGGCGCGGTCCAGCTGCGGGTTGTTCTCCCCCTGCTTGAACTCGATCTCCCCACCGACGTAGCCGAACATCGTCACGTGCACATCGCTCATCGCTGCCTCCAGGCGTCTCGTCGTTCTGACACCTCCACTGTTGCCGCGAGCGACCTCGCCGGGGGCGATGCCGGACCAACCTGTGGAAAGCCGGTTCAGCGGCGCGAGTCCTTGTCGATGCCCTGAGCCGGTGACCGCCGGTCACCGACGGGGGTGTGGTCCGACTCGGCCCGCTGCTGCTCGTGCGGACCGGAGCGCCGGCCGGACACGTGCCCGTCAGGTGCCTCCGGCGGGCGTCCGTCAGGTGCCAACCGCGGGGGCTGACTCGGTGGTGGCCACCCGTACGGAGCACCGCCGTAGTGCAGGACCCCCGGCGGGCGTACCCGGATGGGCGGTGGGAGCACGACGCGGGGGCGGACGGCGCGCATCACCTGCAGCTGCTGCGCGACGGCCGCGACGCCATGGAGTCCGCCGCGGCCCCGCATGACCCGGTCGTGGGCGAACCCCATCCGGCCGACCGCGCGCTGGTAGGTGACCACCGCGTCCTTGGCCGGTTTGCCGCCGATGCCCGACGCGAAGGTCCGAGCCCGCCGCTTGAACCCGAACCGCGTCATCCAGGGGACCTCGTCGACGTGCAGCCACCCACGCCGGGCGGCGTCCTCCAGCGATGTGATCAGCACCCGGCCCTGCTGTGCTCGCAGCACTGCGGCGAACGCGATCCCGCCGACGAACGCCGGCAGGAAGAGCAACCCGTACACCAGGAAGAAGGCTGCTGCGCCGGTGGTGGCGGAGCCGTTCCAGGCGGCGTGCAGCCCCATCGAGACCAGCAGCCCGACCGGCGGGGCAACCCGGCGCAACCACCGCCGGCTGGTCGAGGCTGCCAGCCCGATCCCGATCCCGAAGGCGATGCAGAACAACGAGTGCGTGAAGGGCGAGAACACGCCGCGGACGATGAAGATGCCCACCGTGGCCTCGGGGCCGTCGATGTCCGGCGTCAAGGCACCGGAGTACGCCCCAGAGTAGTAGAGCACGTTCTCGCTGAAGGCGAATCCGACGCCGACCAGCCCGGCGTAGATGACGCCGTCGAGCACTCCGTCGACGCGGTTGCGGAACCACACGAACAACAGCACGAGGAACAGGGCCTTGGTGATCTCTTCGTTGATCGGTGCCACCGCGGTCGCGAGCCATCTGAAGCTGAGGTCGGTGAACTGCGCGACCGCGGTGTTGACGGCGAGGGACGCCCCGGCAGCAACCACCGCCCCCCATGCGAATGCCGCGGCCAGCCAGCTGCTGGGCTCGGGCTCGTAGCGATCGATCCACAGGAACGAGCCGACGACCACCGGGATCGGCAACAGCGCGCACAGCAGAACGAGGACGGCTCCGCCGAGGCTGTCGGTCTGGCGGTACGCGAACCAGGCCACGGCCGTGGCGGCAACCAGGGAGAGCAGCCCGAAGGCGCCGAGCAGCCACCCACGACTCCCGCGCCCGGGCCCGGCCGGGTGCGGGTGCGGCCGCGGCGCGGGAGCCCCTGCGGGGGAGACGGTCACCCCTCGAGCGTAGGCGAGCCACGCCGCCGCAGCGCGGGCTTGTCCAGGCAGGGCGCAATCCTGCGTAGGATTCTCAGGGCGCCAGCGCCCGTAGCTCAGCTGGACAGAGCAGTGGCCTTCTAATCCACCGGTCGCAGGTTCGAATCCTGCCGGGCGCACCACGCTCTGCCACGTACTCACGATTGCTCGGACACAAGAATTCGGTGCCTCGCATGGGCTCGCGAACCGCTGTGCCACAAAGCCTCGAGGTTAGGGTGACCGACGTGAGTGACGTTCTGGTGTGGATCGACTGCGAGATGACCGGCCTCGACATCGTCTCGGATGCCCTGGTGGAGGTGGCGGCGCTCGTCACAGACTTCGAGCTCAACGTCCTCGGGGACGGCGTGGACATCTTGATCAAGCCGCCGGCTGCGGCGCTGGAGCAGATGAACGAGTTCGTCACCACGATGCACACCGGCTCCGGGCTTCTCGCCGAGCTCGACGGCGGCACCACGGTCGATGACGCAGAACAGCAGGTGCTCGCATACGTACGCCAGCACGTCCCCGAGCCGCGCAGGGCACCGCTGGCCGGCAACTCGGTGGGCACCGACCGCTTGTTCCTGGCGCGCGACATGGTCGAGCTCGAGTCGTGGCTGCATTACCGGGTCGTCGACGTGTCCTCGATCAAGGAGCTCTCGCGGCGCTGGTATCCACGCGCCTACTACAACGCGCCGGCGAAGTCCGGCAACCACCGGGCACTGGCTGACATCCGCGAGAGCATCGAGGAGCTGCGCTACTACCGCTCGGCGGTGTTCGTGCCGCCGCCCGGACCGGACTCGGCGACGGCCAAGGCGCTCGCCACGGAGCACGGCGGGTCACTGTCCGGCTGAGCCCACGGCCGGTCCGGACGTGGCCCACCAGGCTCCGGCGCAGGTCGCAGCACTCGCTACACTGTCCGGGGTCCCGGGGCGATCCCTCGGGGTTCATGGTGGGTGTAGCTCAGCTGGTAGAGCATCGGCTTGTGGTGCCGAGGGTCGCGGGTTCAAGCCCCGTCACTCACCCCGAAGAGGCCCCCGGTCGGACTGCCTTGACCGGGGGCTTCGCTGTGCCCGGCACCCCTGCTCACCCCGACGTCGACGTGGCAATGCCCGCCAGCAGCCATCTCAGGGCGCTGTCCAAGCTCGTACTCGTCTGCTCGGGGTCCGCGCCGACGAGATCACCGACCGAGGGCAGCCGGCCCTCATGCTGGTGGTCGGCGGCGACGACGACGCCGAGGGGATCGCCGCGCCTGCCGCACGGCTGGTCGAGTCGCTGTCGAGCCGGTACGCCGACCCGTCTGCGACCGAGCTGGTGGTGATCCAGGGGATGGGACACGCGCTGGCCGACGAACCAGGCGCCGAACCAGCCGCCCAGACCGAGCACGCCGCACAGGTGGACGCGCACGCCGTCCGGTGGCTGCGGCAGCTACCTGACCCGAAGGCTGGCTACGTCCTGGCGGGCAGGTTCTGCAGCCGTACCTGCCCGCGGGCGACCAGCCGGCCCCTCGCGTCGAGCGTCTCGACCAGCCACAGCTGCTGCGAGCGCCCACGGTGGATCGGTGTCGCCGTCGCGGTGAGCTCGTCGCCGAACCTCGCAGCTCGCAGGAAGTCGGTGTTGTTGTTGATCCCGACACAGCTGCCCTCGGCGCCGAGCCACGCTGCCCCGGCGATGCTGGCCGCGCTCTCGTTGACCAGGCTGTGCATTCCGCCGTGCGCGAGACCGTGTGGCTGCAGGTTCTGCTCGGCGACAGTCCAGGTGATCACCACCCGGTCCGGACCCAGCTCGGCCACCTCCAGGCCCAGGACGTCGTGCAGCAGCAGGGACATGGTGGTCGGGTCCGGAGCCATCGCGCCATTGTCTCTGTTCAGGTGAGCCCCACGACGTCGGGGGCGCCGAGGCGAGCCGAGTCCGCGGTCTCGTCGTCGGGCATCTGCTGGCTCTCACGCTCTGCCTCCACCCGCTTGACGTAGTGCTCCACCTCCACCGTGCGCTGCTCGTCGCTCCACCCGAGCACGCCGCGCATGAGCGTGGCCACCTCCTCCACCACACCGACGCCACGGTCGAAGGACTCGATGGACAGTCGGGTACGCCGTGTGAGCACGTCGTCGAGGTGTCGGGCACCCTCGTGCGAAGCCGCGTAGACGACCTCGACCCGCAGGTAGTCGGACTCCCCGCCGCCCAAGGGCTCCCCCAGCGCCGGGTCGGCGGCCACGAGGTCGAGCAGCTCGTGCAGCAGCGAGCCGTAGCGGCCCAGCAGGTGCTCGATCCAGACCTCGTGCAGCCCGGAGCGCTGGGCGAGCACGTGCCGGGAGTTCCACAGGGCGTCGTACCCCTCGGCGCCGAGCAGCGGGACCTGCTTGGTGACCGAGCGCGCCACGTTGCGGTCGAACCGGGATGCGAGCCCGTGTACCGCCTCGTCGACCGCGTCCTCGGCCATCACCCGGTACGTCGTGTACTTCCCCCCGGCGACCACGACCAGGCCCGGTGCAGGGTGCGACACGGCGTGCTCGCGGGACAGCTTCGAGCTGGCCTCGGACTCCCCGGCCAGCAACGGGCGCAGCCCGGCGTACACGCCCTCGACGTCGGCATGGGTCAACGGCACCTCGAGGACCGCGTTGACGTGCTCGAGCAGGTAGTCGATGTCCTTGGCGCTGGCCGCGGGGTGCGCCTTGTCGAGGTCCCAGTCGGTGTCGGTGGTGCCGATGACCCAGTGCCGGCCCCACGGGATGACGAACAGCACCGACTTCTCGGTGCGCAGGATCATGCCGACGTCGGAGCGGATCCGGTCCCTGGGCACGACCAGGTGGATGCCCTTGCTGGCCCGGACGTGGAACTGGCTGCGCTGACCGGCAAGCGACTGGGTGTCGTCGGTCCACACCCCGGTCGCGTTGACGACCTGACGGGCCCGGACCTCGATGGTGCGTCCGGACTCCAGGTCGTCCACGAGCGCCCCGGTGACCCGCTCCCCCTCCCGGACGAAGTCCACGACTCGGGCGCGGGTCGCCACGTGCGCCCCGTACGCGGCAGCGGTACGCGCGACGAACATCGTGTGACGGGCGTCGTCGACCTGCGCGTCGTAGTACTGCAGGGCGCCCACCAACGCGTCCTTGCGCAGCGACGGCGCGAGCTTGCGGGCCCGCCGGCGGGTCAGGTGCCGGTGGTGCGGCACCCCGGAGCGGCCCGACAGCATGCTCATCGCGTCGTAGAGCGCCACGCCGGACCCGGCGTACAGCCGCTCCCAGCCACGGTGCTGCAACGGGTAGAGGAACGGCACCGGTCGCACCAGGTGCGGGGCGAGCCGCTGCAGCATCAGGCGCCGTTCCCGCAGGGCCTCGGCGACCAGTCTGAAGTCCAGCATCTCCAGGTAGCGCAGGCCACCGTGGATGAGCTTGCTGGACCGGCTCGAGGTGCCCGACGCGAGGTCACGGGCCTCGACCAGACCCACCCTCAACCCCCGGGTGGCGGCGTCGAGGGCGCTGCCCGCGCCGACGACTCCGCCCCCGACGACCAGGATGTCGAGCTCCTCGGCCGCCAGCTGCTGCAGCGACTGCTCGCGGAACTGCGGCGACAGCGCGATCGGCCTCATGGCGTGCCCCCAGGAGTGAACACGGATCAGCTCACGTCGACCCAGTCGAGTGTGCGCTGCACCGCCTTCTTCCACTGCGCGTAGCCCTCCTCGCGCTGGGTGTCGTCCCATTGCGGCGACCAGCGCTTCGCCTCGTTCCAGTTCTCGCGCAGCTCGTCGGTGTTGTTCCAGAAGCCGACGGCCAAGCCGGCGGCGTAGGCGGCGCCGAGGGCGGTGGTCTCGGCCACCACCGGGCGGCTGACCTCGACCCCGAGCACGTTGGCCTGGATCTGCATGCACAGCTCGTTGGCGGTGACACCGCCGTCGACCTTGAGGACCTCGAGCTGCACTCCGGAGTCCTTGTCCATCGCCTCGGCGACGTCGCGGCTCTGGTAGCAGATCGACTCCAGCGTCGCGCGAGCCAGGTGCGCATTGGTGTTGTAGCGCGACAGGCCGACGATCGCGCCGCGGGCGTCGGAGCGCCAGTACGGGGCGAACAGGCCGGAGAAGGCGGGGACGAAGTACACCCCGCCGTTGTCGTCGACCTGGCGGGCCAGCGACTCGCTCTCGGCCGCACCGCTGATGATGCCGAGTTGGTCGCGCAACCACTGCACCGCCGAGCCGGTCACCGCGATCGAGCCCTCGAGGGCGTACACGACGTCCTCGTCGCCGAACTTGTAGCAGACCGTCGTCAGCAGACCGGCCTCGCTGCGCACCAGTTCGGTCCCGGTGTTGAGCAGCATGAAGTTGCCGGTCCCGTAGGTGTTCTTCGCCTCGCCCGGGGCGAAGCACACCTGGCCCACGGTGGCCGCCTGCTGGTCGCCGAGGATGCCGGTCAGCTTCACCTCACCGCCGAGCGGGCCGTTGCTGCGGGTCAGGCCGTACGGCTCCGGCGAGCTCGACGGCTTGATCTCGGGCAGCATCGAGCGGGGGATGTCGAACATCGCGAGCAGCTCGTCGTCCCACTCGAGGGTCTCGAGGTCCATCAGCATCGTCCGGCTGGCGTTGGTGACGTCGGTGACGTGCACCCCGCCGTCGGTACCACCGGTGAGGTTCCAGATCAGCCAGGAGTCTGTGTTGCCGAAGATCGCATCCCCTGCCTCGGCCGCCGCACGGACCCCGTCGACGTTCTCCAGGATCCACTGGATCTTGCCGCCGGAGAAGTACGTCGCCGGGGGCAGGCCGGCCTTGCGCCGGATCGTGTCGCCGTGGCCGTCGCGCTCGAGCTTCGACGCGATCCGGTCGGTCCGGGTGTCCTGCCAGACGATCGCGTTGTAGTACGGCCGACCGGTGGTGCGGTCCCACACGACGGCGGTCTCGCGCTGGTTGGTGACGCCGAGCGCCACCAGGTCGGAGGCGCTCAACCCTGCCTTGCCCATCGCGGTCTTGATCACGGACGTGGTGCGCTCCCAGATCTCCACCGGGTTGTGCTCTACCCAGCCCGACTGCGGCAGGATCTGCTCGTGCTCGAGCTGGTGCCGGGCGACCTCCTCGCCGGAGTGGTCGAAGATCATGAACCGGGTGCTGGTCGTGCCCTGGTCGACGGCGCCTACGTAGTCAGCCATGCGGATGCTCTCCCTCTGCTGTCGGTGCTGGGCTGCTGGTGCTGGACGTGCTGTCACTCATTGGGACGGGGTTCGCTGACCGCGGGCTCGCTCTCCTCGGCGGTCAGGTGGTTCTCGATCAGGAACGTGAACGCCGCGCCACCGATCAGGCCACCGATGATCGGGGCGATGATCGGTAGCCAGAAGTACAGTTCCGGTCCGTTCGCCGAGTAGAAGGCGTCGCCCCCGTAGCCGGTGATTGCCGAGGCCAGTCGCGGGCCGAGGTCACGCGCCGGGTTGATCGCGTATCCGGCGTTGGATCCCCAGGCCATGCCGATCGCCACCACGAGCAGGCCGATCATCAGCGGACCGGTGTTGGCGAGCGGGGGGTTGTTCCACGCGGTGGTGAGCGCGAAGACCACGAAGACGAGGATGGCGGTGCCGATGATCTGGTCGGTGAAGGCGTTGAGGATGGACACGTCGGGTCCGGGCGACGTCGAGAAGATGCCTTGCGTGGCCTTGGTGGTCTCTGGGTCGGTCGCGTTGATCAGGTCCCAGTAGCCGAACCGGACGATCAGCGCGGCCACGAAGGCGCCGGCGGTCTGCGCCAGGCAGTACGGCGCCACCTTGCTCCACGAGAAGCCCTTGAAGGCGGCCAGGGCGATCGTGACCGCCGGGTTGATGTGAGCGCCGGACAGGCGGGCGGCGGTGTAGACGCCGAGCGTGACGCCGATGCCCCAGGCCCAGTTGATCGACTGGTAGTCACCGGTGTCGCCGCCACCGGTCACCACCTGGGCGACCACGCCCACGCCGAACAGGATGAGGATCATGGTGCCGGCGAACTCGGAGCTGAGCTCACCGAGCAGTGAGTTCTTCTTCACGATTTCCTCCCTCGCGACGCACTCGGCGGTGCGCGTTCTGGTACAGAGTCGAGACGGCAGACCATGTGGTCAACGCCACAGGGTCGACATTGTCGAACGTTCGCGCCTAGCCTGCGATGCGTGCCGGGATCCATCCAGTCCATCGAGCGGGCGGCCGCCGTGCTGCACCTGCTGGGGGCATCGTCGGGGCCGCTGCGGCTCGGTGAGATCGCGGTGGCCCTCGATCTGGCCAAGCCCACCACCCACGGCATCGTCGCGACGCTGTGCGACGTCGGCTTCGTGGCACAGGACCGCGCCTCCGGTCGCTATGGCCTGGGGCGCGGGCTGTCCGAGCTCGGCTCGGGGGGCATCGACCCGCACGAGCTGCGCTCACGGGCGATGAACTGGACCGACCGGCTGGCCGCTCGAACCCGGTTGACAGTCCACCTCGGCGTGCTCGACGGGGCGACCCTGCGCCTGGTGCACCACGTGTTCCGTCCCGACGACAGCGCGCAGCGCCTGCGTACGGGCGAACGACAACCCCTGCACGCCACGGCGCTCGGCAAGGTGCTGCTGGCCTTCGCCCCTGGGCTGCGGCCGCTGGGGACGCTGGCGTTGGACGAGTACACGACCCGGACCTACGCCGACCTGGGCTCGCTCGAGGACGAGATCGATACCGTGCGCCGGGAGGGCCACGCCGTCGACGTCGGCGAACGAGAGCCGGACATCGCGGGCATCGCCGCGCCCATCCGACGCCATGACGGTCTGACCGTCGGCGCGCTCGGCGTCATCGGGCGACGCGACCAGGTGCTGTCCGCCTCGGGCAAACCGCGACGCCGTCTGCTCGAGCACACGATGGCCGCGGCCCGTGCGGTGTCGGCCCAGCTGGAGGAAGCACGATGAGAGTCGTCGCCGCGATCGACCAGGGGACGACGTCCACCCGGTGCCTGCTCTTCGACCATGCCGGCGCCATGGTCTCGGTGGCCCAGCACGAGCACCGCCAGCACTTCCCCGAGCCCGGATGGGTGGAGCACGACGCGGCCGAGATCTGGCGCAACACCACCCGGGTGGTGCCCGAGGCACTGCGCAGCGCTGGTCTGGCGACGTCTGACGTCGCCGCCATCGGAATCGCCAACCAGCGCGAGACCACGGTCGTCTGGGACCGCCGCACCGGCCGGCCGGTGGCCCCGGCGATCACCTGGCAGGACACCCGGACCTCCGACATCGTCGAGCAGATGCACCGGCACGGCCTGGACGACCTGTTCCGCGACGTGTGCGGACTGGCACCGGGCGGGTACTTCGCCGGACCGCGGCTGCGTTGGCTGCTGGACCGGGTGCCCGGCCTGCAGGCACGAGGGGCATGCGGTGAGGTGCTGTTCGGCACCATGGAGTCCTGGCTGGTCTGGAACCTGACCGGAGGGCCAGACGGCGGCGTCCACGTGAGCGACGTGACCAATGCCAGTCGCACCATGCTGATGGACATCCGCACCCTGGAGTGGGACCAGCGCCTGCTCGACGCCCTCGACATCCCGTACGCGATGCTGCCCGAGATCCGGCCCAACGCTCAGGTGTACGGCAGCTGCTCGACGGTGGCACCAGGCGTGGCCATCGGCGGAGCCTTCGGCGACCAGCAGGCTGCACTCTTCGGACAGGTCTGCTTTGCGGCCGGCGAGGCGAAGTGCACGTACGGCACCGGCGCGTTCCTGCTGTTGAACACCGGCTCGCAGGTCAGCCTGTCGACGCACGGGCTGCTCCCGACGGTCGCCTACGCGCTCGACGGGGAGGCGCCGGTCTACGCGAGCGAGGGCTCGATCGCGATGACGGGCTCGCTGGTGCAGTGGTTTCGCGACGGCCTGGAGATGATCGGCTCGGCGCCGGAGATCGAGACGCTCGCCCTGCGCGTGACGGACAACGGCGGCTGCTACATCGTGCCCGCCTTCTCCGGGCTGTACGCCCCACGCTGGCAGTCCGACGCGCGGGGCGTCATCGTCGGTCTCACGTCCTACGTCACCAAGGGCCACCTTGCCCGGGCGGTGCTCGAGGCCACCGGGTGGCAGACCCGTGAGGTGGTGGACGCGATCAACGCCGACTCGGGGGTGGCGCTGCGGCGGCTGAAGGTGGACGGTGGCATGACCGCGAACCACCTGCTGATGCAGTTCGTCGCCGACGTGCTCGACGTACCCGTGGAGCGCCCGCTGGTGTCGGAGTCGGTGTCACTCGGCGCCGCGTACGCCGCGGGGCTCGCGGTCGGCTACTGGTCGGACCTACAGGGGCTGCGCGGCAACTGGCACCGGGCGGCGGTCTGGGAACCTTCGATGACGCAGGCGCACCGGTTCAGGGAGCAGGAGAACTGGAACCGCGCGGTCGAGCGGACGTACGACTGGGTGCGGCACTGACGCCAAGCGGCCGACGCTGACACCTACTCGGAACTCGACGCCCGCGATCGGATCAGGTCCTCGAGCACATCGAGCAGTTCGTCGACGTCGGCCCGTGCGTGATCGGTCGGTGCGACGCCGGAGACGTCGGGCTCCCAGTCGCCGTTGAGCGCCGCGTTGTAGTAGAGCCCGTCACCGAGCAGCATCACCGCGCGGGCCACGGCGGCGTCCTCGACCGACTCCACGATCACCTCGAACCAGCGCTGCCGCATCCTGCGCAGGACCTCCACGGCGCTCTGGTACGACCCCTGGGCCAGTCGTGACGCCGCGATGATCGTGCGGTCCAGCGGGCTCCCGGTGTACAGCGACGTGCGGACGTAGAACGCTGCCGGACCCTCGGGCGCGGCACGCATCTTCTCCACGTCGGTGTCGATCCGCGCCGTCAGCCGCTCGCACAGACCCTCGACGAGCGCCTGCTTGGACCCGAAGTGGTAGAGCAGCCCACCCTTGGACACCCCGGCCGCATCGGCCACCGCGTCCAGCGTGGCGGTGCGCTCTCCGTGCTCGACCAGGATCGACTCGAACGCGTCGAGCACCTTCTCCCGGGCGGCTGGCGCGGCTGGCATCGGGTCAGCCTAGCGAGCGGCTGTGACGCGGTTGACGGAGCAGTCCTTCTCAGTTTGCTTGTATACCGTCCAGATGGTCTAGTACAGTCCAGACGGTATAGTAACGATGACCCTCGAGCCCGAACGGAGGCCAGCACTGTGTCCACCTCGCTGCACCACCCCCTCGTGCGAGGACCTGAGCGGACGCCGCGCGCCGGCCCCCGCCAGTGGGTCGCGCTCGCGGTGCTCATGCTGCCGGTCCTGCTGGTGTCGGTCGACAACACTGTCCTGAGCTTCGCGCTGCCGGCGATCTCGGCCGCGCTCAACCCTTCTGGGACCGGACTGCTCTGGATCGTGGACGTCTACCCGCTGGTGCTCGCTGGGTTGCTGGTCGCCATGGGCAGCCTCGCCGACCGGGTCGGTCGGCGACGGTTGCTGCTGATCGGGTCGGCGGGCTTCGCCGCTGCGTCGGCACTGGCCGCCTACGCGCCGAACGCCGAGCTGCTCATCGCCGCGCGCGCCATGCTCGGCTTCTTCGGCGCCATGCTGATGCCTTCCACGTTGTCGCTGCTGCGCAACATCTTCCCTGACCGTGCCCAGCGTCGCCTCGCCATCGCCGTGTGGGCGGCGGGCTTCGCCGGCGGCGCGGCCCTCGGACCGATCGTCGGCGGACTGCTGCTGGAGCACTTCTGGTGGGGCTCGGTCTTCCTGATGGCCGTCCCCGTGCTGGTCCTGCTGCTGGTGCTCGCGCCGATGTTCGTCCCCGAGTCCAAGGACCCGTACCCGGGACCGGTGGACCTCGTCGGCATCGGGTTGTCGCTGCTCGCGATGACCCCCGTGATCCTCGGCATCAAGAGCATGGCCAAGGACGGCGCGACGCTCGCCGCGCTGGTGTGGATGGCGGTCGGCATCGCCGCCGGGACGGTCTTCGTGCATCGTCAGCTACGTAGCGCCGACCCGATGCTGGACGTGCGCCTGTTCGCCCGGCCTGCCTTCGGCGGTGCGGTGGCGGTGAACCTGCTCAGCGTGTTCTCGATCGTGGGGCTCCTGTTCTTCGTCTCCCAGCACCTGCAGCTGGTGCTGGGGCTGGGCCCGATGGACGCCGGCCTGATCCTGCTGCCCGGCCTGATGGCGATGATCGTGGCCGGCCTGGCGGTCGTAGCGCTCGTCCGCCGGGTGCACCCGAGCCGCGTGGTGGCGGGCGGGATGGTCCTGGCGGGAGCCGGCTACGCGATGATCGCGCTGCTGGCCGAGGGCATCTCCGCACTGGAGCTGATGATCGCCTTCGTCGTGCTGGCGATCGGCATCGGTGGCGCCGAGACCATCTCCAACGACCTCATCATCGCCAACGTCCCGCCGGCCAAGGCCGGAGCTGCGTCGGCGATCTCGGAGACAGCGTACGAGGTGGGCGCGGTGCTCGGCACGGCCGTTCTCGGGAGCATCCTCACCGCGTCGTACCGGGCACACGTACGGTTGCCGGCCGGGCTCGACCAGGCGCAGGCGAGCGCAGCCGGCGAGACACTGGGCGGTGCCACCGGCGTCGCGGGTGACCTGCCCGCGCGCCAGGCCGGGGCGTTGCTCGAGTCGGCGCAGCACGCGTTCGACAGCGGCGTCGTGGTGACGTCGTCGATCGGGGTCGTCGTGATGATCGCCGCGACGACCGTGGCGCTGCTGAGCCTGCGCTGCGCCGGTGCCGACACCTGACGCCGGTCCTTCGCCGGACGTGGATACGCTGCGCTCCCACCGACCACCGCTCGGCAGGAGCTGCTCGTGAGCACCACTCGTCCCGGCACGGAGGCCACCGACGTCGTGATCGTCGGAGGGGGCCACAACGCACTGGTCGCCGCCGCGTACCTGGCCCGGGCCGGCGTGCGGACGGTGCTGCTCGAGCGCCTCGGGCACACCGGTGGTGCCGCCGTGAGCGCGCAAGCCTTTGCCGGGCTCCCGGCCCGCCTGTCGCGCTACTCCTACCTGGTGAGCCTGCTGCCCAAGTCCATCATCAGCGACCTGGGCCTGTCGCTGGAGCTGCGATCCCGCACGACCGCGTCGTACACGCCGCTCCGGCGCGGTGAGAGGGACACCTCCCTCCTGGTCGAGCGGCGCGAGGGCGACGCGACCCGGGAGTCGTTCCGCTCGCTGACCGGCTCGGACGCCGAGTACGGGGCGTGGCGGACCTTCTACGCCGAGATCGCCCAGCTGGCCCGGGTCGTGCTGCCCTCGGTCCTCGAACCGCTACCGACGGCCTCCGCGCTGCGGGACCGCTGCCCCGCAGACATCTGGGCCGGGATCACCGAGCGCCCGATCGGTGAGCTCGTGGAGGAGCGCTTCAGCGACGACGACGTACGCGGCGTGGTGGCCACCGACGGGCTCATCGGCACCTTCGCCAGCGTCCACGACCCCTCGCTGGTCCAGAACAAGTGCTTCCTCTACCACCTGATCGGCAACTGCACCGGCGAGTGGCGGGTACCCGTCGGCGGCATGGGTGCGGTCACCGACTCCCTCGCCGATGCCGCCCTCGCAGCCGGGGCGGACCTCCGTACCGGTTGCGAGGTGCTCGGCATCGACGCCGACGCCGCCGGCGGCGAGGTGACGTACGTGCACCACGGCGAGGAGGTCACGATCGCCGCGAGCTGGGTGCTCTCCGGTGTCGCGCCGGCAGTGCTCGACCGGCTCAGGGGGCGAGAGTCGAGCAAACCCGTCGGGGCGCAGCTCAAGATCAACCTGCTGCTCGAGCGGTTGCCGCGGCTGCGCTCAGGGGTCCACCCGGCGCTCGCCTGGGCCGGCACGTTCCACCTCGGGGAGAGCCTGAGCAACCTCGAGCGCGCGTACGAGCAGGCGGTCGCCGGCCAGCTGCCATCCAGCCCGCCGGGCGAGCTGTACTGCCACTCACTCACCGACCCCTCGATCCTGGGGCCGGAACTGGCCGCGCGTGGGTGGCACACACTGACGTACTTCGGACTGCACACACCGCCCGGCGTCTTCGCCGCGGACCACAACCGGTTGCGCGGCCAGGCCGTGGACGACCTGCTCACCTCCTTGAACGACCACCTCGAGGATCCGATCGAGGAGTGCCTGGCCCGAGACGGCGACGGCGCACCGTGCCTCGAGGCCAAGACGCCGCAAGACCTCGAGGACGCGCTGGCGATGCCGGGCGGCCACATCTTCCACGGCGACCTCGGCTGGCCGTGGCGCGACGAGGGCGACGAGCCCGCGACCCCGGCTCGACGCTGGGGGGTCGACACCACCGACGAGCGGGTGCTCGTGTGTGGCAGCGGCGCACGCAGAGGAGGCGCCGTGAGCGGGATCGGGGGCCACAACGCTGCCCACGCCGTCATCGAGCTGCGCGCCGGCCGCTGACCGCAGTCGATTTCGTACGGGTGCGGGGCCGCTGGTACTGTGACGGTCGCTTGCGCGGCATTAGCTCAATTGGCAGAGCAGCTGACTCTTAATCAGCGGGTTCGGGGTTCGAGTCCCTGATGCCGCACACCGTGACCAGCAGTCGGGGCCCCGGGAGCTCCGGCGGGTCTGGCTCCCTCTGCGTGCATCCATCACCGCTACCGCACTGATCGGCGCCATCGCAGCGGCCCTGCTCGTCGGATTCGGCGCGACCGCCGCCACTGCCGGGGCCGAGGGAAGTGGACGAATGCTGACCGCGGTCCTGAACGGCGCCAACGAGGTCGATGTGCAGGGCACGCCCGATCAAGGTGATCCGGACGGCAGCGGCGAGGCGAACGTCAGGATCAACCCTGGTCAGCGCAAACTGTGCTACGCGCTGAACTGGCGCGACATCGGCGCCGTCGTGGCAGCCCACGTCCATGATGCAGCCGCCGGAACCAACGGTCCTATCGTCATCCCCTTGGCCCTGGACGGGCGCACCGGCATCTCGACCGGGTGCACCACGGCCGAGCGGGACTTGTTGGTCGACATCATCAAGGATCCGACGGGCTACTACGTCAACCTGCACACCGGGGCGTTCCCCACAGGTGCCATCCGCGGCCAGCTCGCAAGGTAGCCGACTTGAAATTGGACGGGTGCCGACGCGAGACGGCGCTCTGATGTCCGTACCGCGCCGACTTGCGCGGATTGGTGAGCGGGTGTTCGTGAGCAAGGTCACGTCAGTTGACGCGACGCTCGAGATGTCGAGGAGATCATCGTGCGCATCCCCACCACTCTGGCGACCGGCGTCGCCTCACTTGCCGCTGCGGCTACCCTCGCAGCATTCATACCGGGTCCCGTCACTGCGGCCCCAGCGGCCGGCATGGCACCGAACGCGGTAGCCACGTCCTCCCTGGAGCGTGCATCAGCCGGCGAGTACACGTCGAGGGTGCGCGACGAGTTCGGCCGCAAACGGCGTCGTCCGCGGGACCTTCACGCCTGACCGCTTCTTCGTCAAGAAGAGCGAGGTCTTCGCGGGGGGCACCCTGAACGCGGTCCTGCGGCGCGGCGACGGCACGCTGGTCGGCAGGACAAGCCGCGAGATCGCGATCCCAGTCAGGAACGCGACGACCGGAGCCGCAGCCGAGCGCAGGCGCTGCGACGTGCTCAACCTCGTGCTCGGACCGCTCGACCTCAACCTGCTCGGTCTCGAGGTGCACCTCAACCGAGTCGTCCTCGACATCGTCGCTGTGACCGGCGCTGGAAACCTGAACCTGATCTGCGCCGTGGTCGGGCTGCTCGACGGCACCGTCGGACTCACCGCCTTGGAGCGGTTGCGGCTGGCGAGTCTGCTCAACCGGACCCTCAACCTGCTGGGCTGAGGCTCCGCACCACCCCGACCACGGTTTTCGTCCTCCGGACGGAGCCGCTGAGTCGTCTATTGCCAGGGTCTCGAGGATCAAGGGCAGCGCCTCAGTGGAGAGCCAGCGTCGGGCTAACCCTTGCACGACGGTTGGGGATGGTTCGCGTGAACAATCGCAATCGGCGCCCGGTGCGTAGACGTGGCGGTACAGTTTCCCCGAAGCTTGCCAGGCCGCCTGTTCGGCATCTGGCAGCCTCGCCCCGGCTTCCGACGCCGAACCTGCGCATGTCGCTACTTGTGGCGAGTATCCCTACGTTACCAACTTTTCACGTAGTGTGACGACCAACGCCTGAGAAGAGGTGACCTGGCGATCCGTCATGCGTGTCCCATGCTTGCTGCGCCCCCTTCGTCCCGGCTCTCCGCTGCTGCTCCCGAAAGTGGGGTCCCGTCCACGACCCTGCAGTCCGACGCTCCTGTTGCACTCCTCCGAACACATGACCTCAGCATCGAGCAACTCGCACCGCTCAACCCTTCCCTTCATCGCTTGCGTTCTCACGAGAGGTACCCCGACATGACCCGCTTCCCCGTCGCTTCCAACTCCAGCGACAACGAGATCGTCAGCTTCCGCACCAGCCGCACGCCTGCCGCTCCCGGCCACCACTGGGACACCGCCTCCACCGAGTGGGCCCGCACCCCCGGCCACAACTGGGACACCGCCGCCGCCTCCACCGAGTGGGCCCGCACCCTCGGCCACAACTGGGACAAGAAGTCACTCCAGGCCGCGTGACTCTGGCCGACTCATGCGCTCTTAACCGGTTTTGAGGCATCCTTAGCACGACCAGGGAGGTGGCTCAATCACTCAACGCAGCCTTTTGCAGCAGTCACTTGTCAGTTGCACCGTGCTGCTGACGGGCCTGCTGCTGGCCGTTGCGGCGGTCGTCTGGCTCGAACCCACTACCGTAAGGGAGTCTGACGCGGCGGCCGCGGCGATCATCTTCCTACACGTCCTGGCGCATGCCGTACCCAACCGCCTCAAGGCCCTCAGTGGCTCGGTCGAGTCGATCAATTACGACGACATGTTGTTCCCTTCAGCCTTATTGATCCTCACCCCGACCGAATGGTCGATCACCGTCCTGTTCGCCTCCGTGGCGGGCAGTCTCATCTTGCGCAGGGCACCCGAGAAGGCGGTCTTCAACGCTGGTCAGTACCTGGTCGCCAGCATCGTCGGCTACGTGCTGTACCGACTCCTCGCCGGAACGAGCGCCAATACGCTCGACCTGCGCAGCATCTTCGCCGCAGGCCTCGGGGGGATCGTGGTCTCGGCTGTGTCCCGCGTTGCCGTCATGTCGATGATCGCCTATGTGACCCGCCAACGCTGGTCGGCCCTGGTCAAGTTGCCGCGCAGCCTGGTCGCAGCTTGGTTCAGCGGTGCGATTGTCGGGACCAATGGTGCAGCCCTCGCTCTCACGTTCAGCTGGGGCATTCTGCCTGTCATTCTGCTGGTAGGGGTGGTGCAACGAGCGATCAATGCGCAGTGGCATGAGGAGACCGCTCGTACGCAGGCCGAACGCCTTCAGCAGCACACGTCGGTCCTGCGTGCGACCTCCCGCCAAAGCGACGTCGAACACTCGCTTGTCACCTCGGCGGCCGACCTGTTGGGCGCACGCGGCGCGTCGATCCTGCGACCCGGCAACCCGGTGCCCGAGAACGCCCTGAGCGCTCCGATGCCCGGCGGCCAGCTGCTCGTGGTTCACGGGCGGATCGGACCCGGGTCCTGGTCGCAGCAGGAGCGGGAAATCCTCACCACGCTGGCCGGAGTCGGCGACGACACGCTGCGCAGCGTCGATCTGATCTCCCGGCTGCGCAGCATCACCGACGCCCAGACCGAGGGCGTGATCTCCCTCGACGTCGACGGCGTGGTCACGTTCGCCAACCCGGCTGCCGTGCGGATGCTACGAGCGTCGAGCGCCTCCGACGTGGTCGGCCACGAGCTGAGCGATCTGGCCCGGTTGCGGCGCGGCCCACAGCGCATCGACGTGGCCGAGATGACCCGACTCGGTGAGCAGGTGCATGACGGCGACGCCGCGTTGTACCTCATGCGCGGCAAGGCAGCCCAGTCCGGACGACTCGAGGTCGCGTACTCCTTCAACCCGCTCACCGACGCCAGCGAGGGTACCGAGCCGACCGGATCCGTGCTGGTGCTGCGAGACGTCAGCGAACGGCGTGCGTTCCAGGAGGCCATGACCTACCGGGCGATGCACGACGAGCTGACCGGGCTGCCCAACCGACGGCTGCTCGTCGAACGCCTGGACGCCACGGTGAGCTCCAGCAGCACCGACGGCCTGCGCCACGTCGTGATCTTCGTGGACCTCGACCGCTTCAAGCTCGTCAACGACTCGTACGGGCACCTCGTCGGCGACCAACTGCTGATCCAGCTGAGTGACCGACTGCAGGAGCAGCTGGGCGTCTCGGACTCCGCAGCACGCTTGTCCGGCGACGAGTTCGTGATGCTCCTGCAAGATTGTCCCGACGACGCCGAGGTGACCCGGATCGTCGAGAACCTCGCCGTCAGTCTGCGCAAGCCGTACCTCATCGACGGGCACGCCATCTACATCACGGTCTCGCTGGGGGTCACGATCACCTATCCGGGGCAGACCCGCGAGGAGATCATGGTGGCAGCGGATGCGGCCGCGTACGCAGCGAAATCCGCCGGTCGCAACTGCATCCGCTACTCCAGCCCCGAGCTGGTCGCGGCAGCGGGCCTCCGGCTGGAG
The DNA here is from genome assembly GCA_030859165.1 of Actinomycetota bacterium. GTDB lineage: Bacteria > Actinomycetota > Actinomycetes > Propionibacteriales > Nocardioidaceae > JACCXZ01. The sequence goes on along the minus strand of JALZKQ010000028.1, from coordinate 31,469 downwards.
ATGGAGTCGCAGCTTCGCACCGCGATCGAGGCGAACGGCCTGCGCCTGCACTACCAGCCGATCATCGACACCAAGACACAGACGATGGTGGGCGCGGAGGCGCTGGTCCGCTGGAACCGCGACGGAGTACCCCAGTCCCCCGCCGAGTTCATTTCACTGGCCGAGGACTCGGGCCTCATCATCTACCTGGGGCGCTGGGTGATGGAGGAGGCCTGTCGGACCACCCACCGGTGGAACACCCGGTACCCCGAGCGCGAGCCCGTCATGGTGTCGGTCAACCTGTCGGCGTTGCAGCTGACCCAGCCCAACCTCGCCGACGAGATCGAGGCGGTGCTCAACAGGACCGGCCTGCCTGCCTGGCAGCTCACGTTGGAGATCACCGAGACCGCCGTTCTCTTCGACATCGAAGCCAACCTGCCGACGTTGCGCGAGTTGCGCGAGATCGGGGTGCGCGTCTCGGTCGACGACTTCGGAACCGGCTACTCCTCACTGGCGTACCTGCGTCGACTTCCCGTCGACACCGTGAAGCTCGACGCGGCCTTCATCGCCGGCCTGGGCCGCGACCCCGTCGACACGCAGATCGTCGCCGCGGTGCTACGGCTGTGCAAGGCCCTGGGCCGCACTGTGGTCGCGGAGGGCGTCGAGACCGAGGTGCAACGCCAGTTCCTGGCCTGGATGGGCTGTCCGCTCATGCAGGGCTTCCTGCTCGCGAGACCCATGGACGCCCAACGCTTCGAGGATTACTGGGACCGCATGTACGACGAGCGTCCACCTCTGGTGTCGCTGCCGGAATCCAGGGCTACGGCGGCTCCTCGTCGAGTTCGGCATCCGTCGACGTCTTGAACAGCTCGTCAACGTCGCGCGAACCCAGCCCGGTCGCGTAGAGCAGGTCCGCGGCCAACGACCGAACCTGCGCCACGGCGGCGACCGCGCTCAACGGGGCCTGCGGATCGAGTCCGATGGTTGCGGCGCGCGCCGTCTCCACGAGCAAGGTGACGGCCTCGTCGAAGCGGTCCTGCTCCGACAGGTCGGAGGCGAAGATCCGCACCGCGTGCGCCAGGTCCTCCAGGGCTGCGTCCAGACCCACCGGAGGCGGGACGGATCGGCGTAGCAGCGTCTCCACGCGCCGGGCCAGCACGCGCGCATCCCGTACGGCATGGTCGACGTAGCGCCAGGTGCTCACGTACAGGCCGAGGTGGTCACGCTGGTTCCAACGCAACGGCGCCACCCGCGAGACCTCCGAGGCGGTGCTCAACACCTCTGTGAGCGACTGGACCTGCGGCTCCATCGCTCGCGCCTCGTGCAGAGCCGTCCACGCCGGACCGGGATCGCCGAAGCGCAGACTCGTCGAGAGCAGTTGCAGCACCCCCGCCAGGCGGCTCAGCACCTCCGACACCTCCTGCTCGACCTGACGGACCGGGTTGACCGGCAGCAGCGCCGTCACCGCCAGCCCGACGAGTCCGCCGACGAGGGCGTCGACGAACCGGTTGGCTGCAGCCGACCCGCTGCCTCCCGCGGTTGGTATCACCACGCTGATCAGCACCGCCGAGTTCACGGCCTGCAGCAGGGCCATCCGGCCCAGACCGCTGACCACCGCCAGTGCAGCCGCCAGGCCCACCACGAGAAACAGCTGCCAGGCCCCACGGCCGATGACGGAGAGGATCAGCTCGCCCACGGCGATCCCGATGGCCACGCCGACGACCAGCTCGAGCACCGCGCGCCGGCGCTGTCCGGCTCCTCCGGCCAGGGCGATCACGGCGGCGATCGGGGCGAAGAACGGCTGCGGGTGATCCAGCAGCGCGGAGGCGATGAGCCAGGCGACGCTGCACGCCACGCACAGCTGGAGGATCAGGACGCGCGAACGCGAGAGCAGGTGGAGGCGCCGGGTGACGCCCAGGTTCGGGGAGACGCGGGACTCCTCGGCCAGCAGCGCCAACCGTCGCGAGAGCGCCGACCGGGGTCGCGGACCGATCACCAAAGGCTCCTAGAGGTATCGCCCGGCCTGACCGCCGCCGGCCCGCGCAACGGCCGTGCTGTCGGCGTCGTCGGCTGGCACCATGTCCGGGTCAGTCACCGACGAAGTGCCGCAGCGCCACCACGAGCACGACCACGCCGCAGACAGCACCGGCCACGGGTGCCACTTTCGTGACACTCACCGCACCCGAGTCGTCGACGAAGCGGGACTTCACGCTCTCCAGCGCACGCCGTGCGATGTTCTTGGGGTTGGTCCGGTCGATGATCGCGTCGACGGTCCCGGCGAGGCGATGGCGGGTGGCCTCGATGTCGGCGACGATGTCGTCCGGATCGCGCTGAGCGGGAGCGTTCGAACCTCGAGCCACGCCGTCCTCCTGGATCGTTGCTGCAGGTCGGTACGCCGACACGCTACACCGGCCGCGATGTGCGTTCCGAGACTCATCCCCGCTGCCGCGCCTACCCGTACCGAAGGCAAGGCGAAGTCCCACGGGGGTTGATAAAGTGACCTTCCCACCGCCGACTCCCACCGGAGAAAAAAGTGGACAGGTCCGAGAAGTTGGCCCATGTGTTGGCCGAGTTCGCCCACACGTTGGGTCGGGGCTTTCGCATCCAGGAGATTCTGGACCATCTGGTGGGTCGAATCGTTGACGTTCTGCCGGTGACGGGAGCGGGGGTGATGCTGATGGGTCCAGCTGACGAGCTGCACTTCGTGGCCGCCTCCGATGCAGCAATCCTCGAGATCGAGGCGCTACAGAACGAGCTCGCCGAGGGCCCGTGCCTGGAAGCCTACCGCTTCGGCGAGGCGGTGGCTGTCCCGGACCTCGACGTCGATCAGCGCTTTCCGCGCTTCTCCGAGCGTGCGCGAGAAGCGGGCTTGGCCGCCGTGTTCACGTTTCCGATGAGCTTGGACGGGCACCGGTTCGGCGCGCTGGACCTGTACCGGGATCGAGCCGGTGGCCTTGACGCCGCAGAGATGGCGGCGGCACAGGTGCTCACCGACGTTGCAGCGGCGTACATTCGCAATGCCTGGGACCGCGCCGAGGTTGCGGACACCCTCGACCTCGCGCGCCAGCGCAGCCTCCACGACCCGCTCACCGGACTTCCGAACCGCACGCTGCTCAAGGAGCGGCTCGAACAGGCCGTCGCACGGGCCGGTCGCTCCCATAAGTTGGTCGCAGTGCTCTTCGTCGACCTCGACCGGTTCAAGGTGGTGAACGACCACTACGGTCACTTCATCGGCGACGGGCTTCTCGTCGCGGTCGCCGGCCGGCTGGGGAAGGTCCTGCGCGCTGGCGACACGCTCGCCCGACTGGCAGGCGACGAGTTCGTGATCATCTGCGAGGACCTGGAGCACGCGGAGCTGGCGGAACGTGTCGCCGCCAGAATCGCCACCGCTCTGGGCCCGGCGTTCGAACTCGAGGGCGAAAAGGTAAAGGTGACGGCGAGCACAGGAATCGCCTTTGCTGGGCCGGGCGAGGAGATGCCCGACACGCTGCTACGTGACGCCGACTTCGCGATGTACCAGGCCAAACAGGCCGGGGGCGCACACCATCAGGTGATCGGCCCGGCTTCCAGGGTCGCGTCGGAACGCCGTGCGCGCCTCACCCGGGACCTACGCGACGCCCTGGGCCGCCGGGAGCTCCGGCTGGCGTACCAGCCTCTCGTCGATGTCCGAGACGGACGCTTGACGGGAGTAGAGGCACTGCTGCGTTGGGAGCACCCGACCCGTGGCTGGGTGATGCCGCATGAGATCTTGCCCATCGCCGAGCCAACCGGCCTCATCCTGAAGATCGGGGAGTGGGTGATGACCCAGGCCTGTCGCGACCTCCAGCACTGGCAGCAACACTACGGCGCGATCCCCCACGTCACCGTCAATGTGTCGCCCTATCAAGTGATGGCTCCCGGTTTCGACCTGACGGTGGAGCGCGTGTTGGAGAAGACCGGGGTTGACCCGGTGAAGGTCTTTCTGGAAGTAACGGAGAGCGCCTTCCTCGAAGACGGACCGCGTGCGCTCTCGGTTCTCCAACAAACCAAGAATCTTGGGGTCGGCCTCATTCTCGACGACTTCGGGACCGGCTACTCCTCGCTCAACTACCTTCGACGATTCCCGTTCGACGTCCTCAAGATCGACCAGATATTCATGAGCAACCTCGACAGCGACAACAGCACCCGCAAGATAGTCGCGTCAATAGTTGAGCTTGCACACGGTCTCGGACTCACGGTCGTCGCAGAGGGTATCGAGACAGAGCGGCAACGCACCCAGCTAGTCGAACTGGGCACCGATCGCGCGCAGGGCTTCTACTTCTGTCGGCCCCTGTTTCGTGATCAGATCGACCAGCGCGTCCTCGGACCCGCAGGAAGGGCACCGGTGCTCCTTCCGCTTCCCGGCCGCCATTGAGGTGAGTCGGCCAGACGCTCGTGTCGCCCTGCTGCCGCCTCATCGTCTACCCCGTGCGATCCTTCGGTCTCGACACCGGACGCTACTGTGTGCCGGTCAGCCGCCAGGGAGGTTCCCGCGCCATGCCCGAGTTCGTGTCCGAAGTTGCCCGTCTGTCCCCTGGTGACGTGGCACCTGACTTCACCCTGTCCGACCACACCGGCCGCCCGGTGAGCCTGTCGCAGCTGCGCGGCGGCAAGGTGATCGTCTACTTCTACCCGGCGGCGATGACGCCCGGTTGCAGCAAACAGGCCTGCGACTTCACTGAGTCGCTGGAAACGCTCAAGGCCTCGGACTACACGGTGCTGGGTATCTCACCGGACGAGCCCGCCAAGCTGGCCGCCTTCCGCGAGCGCGACAACCTGACCCTCACGTTGCTGTCGGACCCGGCCCGGGAGGTCATGCGCGCCTGGGGTGCGTTCGGGGAGAAGCCGCTCTACGGCAAGGTCGTCGAAGGCGTCATCCGGTCCACCTTCGTGGTCGGGTCCGAGGGCCGGATCGAGGTGGCCCAGTACAACGTGAAAGCGACCGGCCACGTGGACAGGCTGCGGCGCGAGCTCGCCGTCTGAGACCTGCACGCGGCCCGGCTGTGCTGGCGAGCCTGGTCGGACCGAAGCCTCTACACTCCTGGTCGAGCCGATGTGGTGGAACTGGCAGACACGCAGGACTTAGGTTCCTGTGCCTTCGGGCGTGCGGGTTCGAGTCCCGCCGTCGGCACCGTCAGGTCTCGGCCAGCGCCTTCGCGACGGCCGGGGCGATCGACCTCAGCGCCTTCCCGCGGTGACTGATCGCGTCCTTGTCCTTCGCTGAGAGCTCGGCGGTGCTGACGTCGCACCCGTCGGCGGCGAAGATCGGGTCGTACCCGAAGCCACCGTCACCTCGCGGTGCCCGCAGCACCCGCCCGCGCATCACCCCGATCTCGAGGTACTCCTCGCCGCCGGGTACGCAGCACACCACGGCGCAGCGGAACTCGGCCTTCCTGCGCTCGTCAGGGACGTCCTCCAGCTGGGCCAGCAGCAGTGCGTTGTTGGCCCGGGCTGCCGTCTCGCCACGGACTCCGGACCACCGGGCCGACAAGGTGCCGGGCATCCCGTTCATCTCGTCGACGCATATCCCCGAGTCGTCGGCCAGCGACGGCAACCCGGTGGCGGCGACACCGGCCCGACCCTTGATGAGCGCGTTGCCCTCGAACGTCGGCTCGGTCTCGGCCGGCTCCTCGTAGGACTCGACGTCGTCGAGACCAAGGACCTCGACACCAGGTACGTACGGTTGGAGGATGCGTCGCAGCTCGATGAGCTTCTTGGCGTTGCGCGACGCCAGAAACACCTGCGGGCTCACGCCAGCGACTCCTCCTGCGCGATGCGCAGCTGCGCACAGCCCGTGGCGGCGAGGTCGAGCAGCTGGTCGAGCAGATCCCGGTCGAACGGGGCCGCTTCAGCGGTGCCCTGGACCTCGATGAACCGGCCGTCACCGGTCATCGCGACGTTCATGTCGGTCTCGGCACGGACGTCCTCCTCGTACGGGAGGTCGAGCACCGCAACGCCGTCGACGACACCGACCGACACCGCCGCCAGTGAGCCGGTCAGCGGCTCCCCCGCCAGGGCGTCCTTGGCGCGCAGGTGGCTGACGGCATCGACCAGCGCGACGTACGCCCCGGTGATCGCCGCCGTACGGGTGCCGCCGTCGGCCTGCAGGACGTCGCAGTCGATCACGATGGTGTTCTCGCCGAGTGCCCGGTAGTCGATGACCGCACGCAGCGAGCGGCCGATCAGCCGCGAGATCTCGTGCGTGCGGCCGCCGAGCTTGCCACGCACCGACTCGCGGTCCGAGCGGGTGTGCGTGGAACGCGGGAGCATGGCGTATTCCGCGGTGACCCAGCCCAGGCCGGAGCCCTTGCGCCATCGCGGGACCCCTTCGGTGACGCTCGCAGCGCACAGGACGCGGGTGCGGCCGAACTCGACCAGGACCGAGCCTTCGGCGTGGTCCAGCCAGTGGCGGGTGATGCGGACAGGGCGCAGCTGATCGGCCTGCCGGCCGTCGATCCTGGTCATGCCCGCGACCCTACGCGCGCGGAGTCAGCGTCGGATGTCGCCCTGCGGCTATCTCGTTCGTACCTCGCGCGACACCTCGGTGCTCAGACGGTGTAGGAGGCTCCGGCGGCGACCAGCTCGATCGGCCCGTCGTAGCCCGAGCGGGCGTCCTCGAGCACCTCGTTCGCGTCGGTCCATGGCGGGATGTGCGTCAGCAGCAAGCGTCCGACCGCCGCAGCGCGCGCGTGCTCGCCTGCCTCGCGGCCGGTCAGGTGCAGGTCCGGCGGGTTGTCGGCCGACTCCACGAAGGATGCCTCGGCGAGCAGCACGTCGGCTCCCCGGGCGATCCCCGTCAGGGCCTCGCACGGACCGGTGTCCCCGGAGTACACGAGGGTCGCGCCGTCGTGCTCGATCCGCACTGCGTAGGCAGCGACGGGGTGCACGACCCGGACCGCGCTGACCATGAACGGCCCGACGCCGACCGCGTGCGTGGTGTCCCAATCGAGGAAGTCGAACTCCTGGCTCATGCCGGGCTGCAGCGGCAGGTCCGACGCCCGCGCCATCCGTTCGGCGGCGCCGGGTGGGCCGTGCACCGGGATCGACGGCACGGGACCGGCGGGGCCGTACTTGCGGGCGACGTAGAGCGCGGTCATGTCCAGGCAGTGGTCGGGGTGCAGGTGCGACAGCGCCACCGCGTCGATCTCACGGGGGCTCAGGTGGCCCTGCAGGGGTCCGAAGGCGCCGCTGCCGAGATCGAGGACGAGGGAGAAGGTCCGACCCTCGAACGGTGCCTGCAGCAGATAGCAGCTGGCCGGCGAAGCGGGGCCCGGCACGGAGCCGGAGCACCCGATGACCGTGAGCTTCATGCGCCCACCCACGCGAACTGGTCGACCGCGTCCAGCTCGGGACCGAGGAACCTGCGACCGAGCTCGCGGAACTCCGCGGGCGACCCGGTCGTGCGGAAGCGGTGCGCCGGCGGCGGCAGCGCCGGGTCGCGCTCCAGCCCGTACCGCACCAGCAGGCCGTACACGTCCTTGGCGGTTTCGTCGGCGCTGCTGAGCAAGGTCACCGCGTCACCCAGCACGTACGAGATCACGCCGGTGAGCAGCGGATAGTGGGTGCAGCCGAGCACGAGGGTGTCGATGCCCGCCGCCAGCAGCGGGTCGAGGTACTCGTGTGCCACCGCCAACAGCTCCGGGCCACTGGTCACTCCCCGCTCCACGAACTCCACGAACCGCGGGCACGCCTGCGTGTGCACGATGACCTGCGGCGCCGCTGCGAAGGCGTCGTCGTAGGCGAGCGAGGCAGCTGTGGCGCGGGTGCAGATGACGCCGATCCGGCCGGTACGGGTCGCGGCGACGGCGCGGCGAGCGGCCGGCAGGATCACCTCGACGACCGGGACGTCGTAGCGCTCACGGGCGTCGCGCAGGACGGCCGCGCTGGCGGAGTTGCAGGCGATGACCAGTGCCTTGACGTCGTGCGCCACGAGGTGGTCAAGGCAGTCCAGGGCGTACTCGCGGACCTCGCCGATCGGCTTGGGGCCGTACGGCTGGCGGGCGGTGTCGCCGAGGTACAGCACCGGCTCGTGCGGCAGCTGGTCGATTACCGCCCGAGCGACGGTGAGACCACCGAAGCCGGAGTCGAAGATGCCGATCGGCGCGTCTGCCACGGTGCAGAGCCTAAGGCGTGCCGCGTAGCAGTATCGACGCCGTGCGGCGTGAGCCTGCGCACGTGTCCGAGGCCCCGAAGTGGTCGCACATCGACCAGGGTGCACGATCTGCCTGGTTGATATGTGACCGATCCGCTCGCCGACGCGAGTCAGAGCGGCAGCTTCGGGTGCGGCGGCGCGTGCGCGGGGTCCACGCCGTCGAACAGGCTGCTCACGGACTCGCCGGCATGGATCCGGTTGATGGCCTCGGCGAACAGCCTGCTCACCGTACGTACCTGGAGGTCGGGCCAGTTGTCCGGCGCCGGCACCGTGTCGGTGGTGACGACCTCCGCGATCGAGGGGTGCGTGGACAACCGGGGAACGGCCTTGCCGGTGAACAACCCGTGGGTGCAGGCCACGGAGATCCGCCGACAGCCCTGCTCGGCCAGCAGGTCGAGCAGCTCGACAATCGAGCCGCCGGTCACGATCTCGTCGTCGAGCACGATGACGTCCTTGCCCGAGACGTCCCCGACGATGGCATCGATGACGACCCGGTCGTCGGCCAGTCGCTGCTTGCTGCCGGCTGCGACGGGCAGGCCGAGCAGCCGCGCGAACAGCGTGGCGGTCTTCGCGTTGCCGAGGTCGGGTGACACCACGACCGTGTCGGACAGGTCGTGGTCGCGGAAGTGGTCGGCGATCTCCCCGATCGCGGTCAGGTGGTCGACGGGTACGGAGAAGAAGCCGTGCACCTGCGGCGCGTGCAGGGTCATCGTGAGCACCCGGTCGGCACCGGCCGTGGTGAGCATGTCGGCGACGAGCCGGCCGGCGATCGAGATCCGCGACGCGTCCTTCTTGTCCGAGCGGGCGTACGCGAAGTGCGGGATCACCGCATTCACCTGCGCGGCCGAGGCGCCGCGGGCCGCGTCGAGCATCAGCAACAGCTCCATCAGGTGCTCCTGCGTCGGCGGTACCAGCGGCTGGACCACGTACACGTCACGCTGGCGGCAGTTGGCCTGCAGCTGCACCTGCAGGCAGTCGTTGCTGAACCGGGTGATGTCGGCGTAGGACAGGGGGACACCGAGCTCGTTGCAGATACTCCGGGCCAAGGCGGGGTGGGCGCTTCCGGTGAAGACCACGATGTCGCGCATGGTGCCTGAGTCTGTGCGGTGGGCGGCGACGCGGCAACCGTGGGCCGGTCGGATCAGGCCCAGAGCTGGCCCTCGAGGGCGTGCTCGGCATCCTCCACGGTGCCTTCGTAGGCCCCGGTCGACAGATACTTCCAGCCGCCGTCGCACACGATGAAGACGATGTCGGCACGCTCACCGGCCTTGGCCGCCCTGGCGGCCTGGGCGAGCGCGGCGTGCAGGATCGCGCCGGTCGAGATGCCGGCGAAGATGCCTTCGGCGTCGAGCAGCTCGCGTACGCGGCGGACCGCGTCCCGCGGGCCGACCGAGAAGCGCGCGTCGATCAAGGACGCGTCGTACAGCTCGGGGACGAAACCCTCGTCGAGGTTGCGCAGACCGTACACGAGCTCGCCGTACCTCGGCTCGGCGGCGACGATCGACACGTCGGGCTTGTGGTCACGGAAGTAGCGCCCGACCCCCATCAAGGTGCCCGTGGTGCCGAGGCCGGCGACGAAGTGCGTCACCTCCGGCAGGTCGGCGAGGATCTCCGGACCGGTCCCGTCGTAGTGCGCCTGGGCGTTGGCCGGTTTGCCGTACTGGTAGAGCATCACCCAGTCCGGGTGGTCCTCTGCGACCTGCTTGGCCATCCGTACGGCCTCGTTGGAACCGCCGGCAGCCGGCGACGAGATGATCTCGGCGCCCCACATGTGCAGCAGCTGGCGGCGTTCCCTGCTGGTGTTCTCCGGCATCACGCAGACCATCCGGTAGCCGCGGAGCCGAGCCGCCATCGCCAGCGAGATGCCGGTGTTGCCCGACGTGGGCTCCAGGATCGTGCAGCCGGGACGCAGCAGACCGTCCTTCTCCGCCTGCTCGATCATCCATAGCGCCGGGCGATCCTTGACCGACCCGGTCGGGTTGCGGTCCTCGAGCTTGGCCCAGATGCGGACGTCGGCCGACGGCGACAGCCGGGGGAGCCCGACCAGCGGGGTCTTCCCGACCGAGGCCAGCAGCGAGTCGTGGCGCATCTGCTCGAACCGCCTCAGCCGGCTCCACCGGCGACGGCAGGCAGGATGACAACGGTGTCGCCGTCCTTGAGCCCGGTACCGAGGCCACCGGTGAAGCGCACGTCCTCGTCGTTGATGTACACGTTGATGAACCGGCGCAGGTCCTCTCCCTCGATCAGGCGTGCCTTGATCCCGCTGTGGTTGCTCTCCACGTCGTCGATCACTTCGGCCAGGGTGCCGCCCTCACCGGTGACGACCTTCTCCCCGTCGGTGTAGGTGCGCAGGATCGTGGGGACCTTGACCTGGACTGCCATCGGTTCTCTCCTTGCCTCGGTGCTGCAGGTTCTGGCTGCTCATGGAGGGAAACACGCGTGAGCCGGTGCTCATTCCGATCGGACGCCGTCGTAGGAGGCGACCATCCGGACCTCCTCCTCGTCGACCTGCCCGTCGACGATCCGATACGACCGGATCTCGACGTCACCGGGTGCGTTGCCGTGCTCGCGGGTGGACACCAGCACGTAGTGGGCGTCCGGCTCCATGGCCAGGCCGATGTCGGTCCGACTCGGGTACGCCGGCGTCGCGGTGTGCGAGTGGTAGACCACTACCGGCACCTCGTTGCGGGCGTCCATCTCCTGGTACAGCGCGAGCAGGTCGGCGGAGGCGAACTCGTAGAAGGTCGGCGACATCGCGGCATTGAGCATGGGCACGAACCGCGTCGCGCGACCGGAGCCCTCCGCTCCGGCAACCACGCCGCAGGCCTCGTCGGGGTGGTCCTGCTTCGCGTGCGCGACGATGGCGTCGACGATCTCCTGCTCGATGACCAGCACGTGACCGAGGGTAGGGCGCACCTGCGGCCCGTCCCGCCCTTCACGCTGGGCGTCCGGATCCTGAGACGGGGCGCCCGCGCGTTTCGCAGCTCCCGTTCCCAGGTGGCTGCAGGGCGTCCCCGCAACGAACCCATGGCTTCGGCGACGCCCTGCAACAACAAGGGATTGGCGCAGATGCACCCACGGGCGGGTCAACTGCGCACGGCGCCCCGCACGACGTAGCGTTCGTCCTCGACGACACCACCCCACAGGAACGGGTCGGCCAGCTGCTCCACCGTGACCTGCTCGCAGTGTGGCTCGACAAGCGCCTCGACCTCCTCGGCCCGCAGACCCACCCCTGTCGACCAGCTGCCCTCGACGAGGACGAACGAGCCACCGGGCGCCATCAACGTCACCCAGTACGCCAGCGCGTCGGCCGGAACCGGCAGTGCCCACAGGAGGTGACGCACCAGGATCACGTCGGTGCTACCCGGCAGCAGTGGCGGTCGTGACGCGTCGCCACGCACGAACCGCACGTGGACACCGGCGCGCTCCGCCTTGGCCTGCGCCCGCTGGACCATCGCGTCGGCGAAGTCGATGCCGGTGACCCGGTGGCCCAGCTCGGCCGCCAGCAGCGCCAGCGATCCCGTGCCACAGCCGAGATCGACGACGGCGCACGGCGGAGCCGGCAACCAGCGCTCCAAGCACTCCCGCCAGGCCTCGCGCGTGCCCTGCGCGCTCAGACCGTGATCGGGTTGGGCGTCGAACGTCGCCGCCAGCTCGTCCCAGTACGCCGCGTCGTCGCTGCCCGCCATGGCCCGCCTCTCCAGCCGGGACGTCCCGCCCGCGTTCGAGTCTAGGTCCCGCAGCGGCACCCGGTCGTGGGCATTGGGTGCGCCGGAGCTCCGAGGAGATGTCAACCCGCCGAGCGGTCGCCGACACCCTAACCGCAAGCGGCGGCCGACCTGGGAAGTCGCGGTCGTACGCAAACCTAAGCAAACCCTGGGGTAGCCATTGACGCCCTCCTGGGCCGCATCCAGTGTGGCTGAATCACGCCAGGAGGGTCGTCATGCAGGTACCCGGGCCATTCGAGTACGAGAGAGCGACCAGCGTCGAGCACGCCGTCGGGCTGCTGGAGCGCCTCGGCAGCGAAGCGCGGCTGGTTGCGGGAGGTCACAGCCTGCTGCCCATGATGAAGCTGCGACTGGTCAACCTCGAGTACCTCATCGACATCAACGACCTGCACGGCGAGCTCAGCGACGTCGTCGTCGACGGCGACCAGGTGCGCATCGGAGCGATGGCCCGACATCGCGAGCTGCTGGAGTCCTCCGTGCTGGCCGAGCACTTCCCCATCTTCGCGGATGCCGAGCGGGTCATCGCCGACCCTGTGGTGCGCAACCGGGGCACCATCGGTGGCTCGCTGTGCCAGGCGGACCCGTCGGAGGACCTGTCCGCGGTCTGCACGACGCTCGGCGCCAGCTGTGTCATCCGCGGCGTCGACGGCGAACGCGTCGTGACGATGGAGGACTTCCACCAGGGGCCGTACGAGACGGCCGTGGGCGACGCCGAGATGCTCACCGAGGTCCGGATCCCGCTGCGAGCGGGCGGCTCGAGCGCCTACGCGACGGTCGAGCGCCGAGCCGGTGACTGGGCGGTGACGTCCGTGGGTGCGGCTGTGTGGATGGACGGCGGCGTCATCACCGATGCCCGGGTCGGACTGGCGGCCGTCGGCCCGAACACCACCGGGATGCCGGCGATCTCCGACCTGCTGGCGGGACAGGAACCCGACGAGGCCCTCTTCGCGGCTGCCGGCGCCCTCGCGGCCCGCGACTGCAGCCCGAAGGACGACCAGCGAGGGACCGCGGCGTACAAGCGGCATCTCGCAGACGAGCTCACCCGGCGGACACTTCGGCGGTCGGTGGAACGCATCAAGGCGAGGGAGTCCTGAGCATGCAGGTGGCGATGAGGGTCAACGGCGACGAGGTCACGCAAGAGATCGAGGCACGGTTGTTGCTCGTGCACTTCCTGCGCGACCAGCTCGGGTTGACCGGTACGCACTGGGGTTGCGACACGAGCAACTGCGGGGTGTGCGTGGTGTGGCTCGACGGGGAGCCCGTGAAGTCGTGCACCATGCTGACCGCGATGGCCGACGGTCACGAGGTACGCACCGTGGAGGGGTTGGAGACCGATGGCGTCCTCGACCCGGTCCAGGAGGGCTTCGTGCAGTGCCACGGTCTGCAGTGCGGCTTCTGCACCCCGGGGATGCTGATGACGGCTCGGGCGCTGCTGGACCGCGACCCGGACCCGGACGAGCACACCATCCGCGAGGCCATCTCCGGCCAGATCTGCCGCTGCACCGGCTACACGAGCATCGTCCGCTCGGTCCAGTGGGCTGCGGCGCACGAGGCACGAGCCCGGTCCGCCGAGACCGCAGGGAGCACGTCATGACCACGCTGCAAGAGCCGCCGGTGTTCGTCGACAACGACCAGAAGCCCGTGGGCTTCGGCCGGATGCTGCGCAAGGAGGACCCGCGCCTGGTGCGCGGCATGGGCAACTTCGTGGACGACGTCCAGCTACCCGGGATGCTGCACCTCGCGATCCTGCGCTCCCCCGTCGCGCATGCCCGGATCCTGGCCATCGACACCAGCGCCGCCGAGGCGCATCCGAAGGTCAAGGCCGTGGTGACCGGCGAGACGCTCGCGGGCCTCAACCTGGCCTGGATGCCGACCCTGTCCAACGACGTCCAGGCGGTGCTCGCCACCGACAAGGTGCGCTTCCAGGGTCAGGAGGTCGCGTTCGTCGTCGCCGAGGACCGCTACTCCGCGCGTGACGCCCTCGAGCTGATCGACGTCGACTACGACCTGCTCGAGCCGGTCGTCGACGTCCGTCGGGCGCTGTCACCCGACGCCCCGGTGATCCGCGACGACCTCGAGGGCAAGGCCGACAACCATTGCTTCGACTGGGAGACCGGTGACAAGGACGCCACGGACGCCGTCTTCGCCCGCGCCGACGTCGTGGTCAGCGAAGACATCGTGTACCCGCGGGTCCACCCCGCTCCGATGGAGACCTGCGGCTCGGTCGCCGACTACGAGCGCGTCGCCGGCAAGCTCACGTTGTGGTCCACGACCCAGGCACCTCACGCGCACCGCACGGTGTACGCCCTGGTCGCCGGACTCCCGGAGCACAAGATCCGCGTGATCGCGCCGGACATCGGTGGCGGGTTCGGCAACAAGGTGCCCATCTACCCCGGCTACGTCTGCTCCATCGTGGCGTCGTTGGTGACCGGCAAGCCGGTGAAGTGGATGGAGGACCGTACCGAGAACCTGGTGAGCACCGGGTTCGCGCGTGACTACGTGATGCGCGGCGAGATCGCTGCCACCTCCGACGGCAAGATCCTCGCGATCCGCACCAACGTCCTCGCCGACCACGGCGCCTTCAACGGGACGGCGGCGCCGGTGAAGTACCCAGCCGGCTTCTTCGGCGTCTTCACCGGCAGCTACGACATCGAGGCCGCACACTGCGCGATGACGGCCGTCTACACGAACAAGGCACCCGGGGGTGTGGCATACGCCTGCTCGTTCCGGATCACCGAGGCCGTCTACCTGGTCGAACGGATCGTGGACTGCCTGGCCTACCAGCTCGACATGGACCCCGTGGAACTGCGGTTGAAGAACTTCATCGCCCCGGAGCAGTTCCCGTACACGTCCAAGACCGGATGGGTGTACGACTCGGGCAACTACGAGCCGGCGATGCGCAAGGCCATGGAGATGGCCGGCTACGACGAGCTGCGCCGCGAGCAGGCGGACAAGCGCGCGCGCGGCGAGCTGATGGGGATCGGCGTCGCGTTCTTCACCGAGGCCGTCGGTGCCGGACCCCGCAAGGACATGGACATCCTCGGGCTCGGCATGGCCGACGGGTGCGAACTGCGGGTGCATCCCACCGGCAAGGCCGTCGTACGGCTCTCGGTCAAGACCCAGGGGCAGGGGCACGAGACGACGTTCGCGCAGATCGTCGCCGAGGAGCTCGGCATCCCACCAGAGGACATCGACGTCGTCCACGGCGACACCGACAACACCCCGTTCGGGCTCGGCACGTACGGCAGCCGGTCCACGCCCGTGTCCGGCGCAGCGGCGGCGCTGGTCGCGCGCAAGGTCCGTGACAAGGCACACATCATCGCCTCCGGCATGCTGGAGGTGTCGGTGGCCGACCTGGAGTGGCAGAAGGGGGCCTTCCGGGTGAAGGGCGATCCCACCAAGACGGTCAGCATCGGCGACATCGCCATGAAGGCGCACGGCGCCGGCGACCTGCCCGAAGGCCTCGAGGGTGGCCTGGAAGCACAGATCTGCTACAACCCGGACAACCTGACGTACCCGTTCGGCGCCTACATCTGCGTCGTCGACATCGACCCCGGCACCGCCCACGTGACGGTGCGCCGCTTCATCGCGGTGGACGACTGCGGCACCCAGATCAACCCGATGATCATCGAGGGCCAGGTGCACGGCGGGCTCGCCGACGGCATCGGTATGGCGCTGATGGAGATGATCGACTTCGACGAACAGGGCACGTGTCTGAGCGGCTCGTTGATGGACTACCTGATCCCGACTGCCCTGGAGACGCCGCGCTGGGAGACCGGGCACACCGTCACGCCGTCTCCGCACCACCCGATCGGAGCCAAGGGGGTCGGTGAGTCCGCGACGGTCGGCTCGCCACCGGCGGTCGTGAACGCGGTCGTCGACGCCCTGAAGCCCTTCGGGATCCGCCACGCCGACATGCCTCTCACGCCGTCGCGGGTCTGGGACGCCATGCAGGGCAACCCCCGACCACCGATCTGATGACGGCGCCGTCGTGACGTCGGACCTGCACGAACGCATCGCCGAGCTGACGGACGGGCGGGTGCCGTTCGTGCGCGCGACGGTGGTACGCGCGCAGTTCCCGACGTCGGCGCACCCCGGAGATCTCGCCATCGTGCTCGCCGACGGGTCGATCGAGGGATTCGTGGGCGGGCAGTGCGCGACGGGGACGGTGCGGACCGCAGCTCTCGGCGCGCTGCGCGACGGCCAGAGCGTGCTGCTGCGCGTGCTCCCCGACGGTGGGGCCACGTTCCCGGAGCTGCCCGGCGCGGAGGTCGTCGTCAACCCCTGCCTGTCCGGCGGTGCGCTGGAGATCTTCCTCGAGCCCCTGCTGCCTTCGCCCACCCTGCACCTGGTGGGCAGCACCCCCACCGCGGAGGCCGTCGCCTCGCTCGCCACCGCCGTCGGCTTCGGGGTCACCCGCGCCAGCGACGACCAGCCGCCCTCGGCCGTCACGGCGGTGCTGCTGGCCGGGCACGGCGGCGACGAGGCGCGGGTGATCCGTGCCGCGCTGGACGCCGGTGTCGGCTACATCGGGGTCGTCGCCAGCCGTACGCGCGCTCAGGGACTGCTCGACGCCATGGGGTGCAGCGCCGAGGAGCGGCAACGGATCCACGCTCCCGTCGGCATCCACATCGGTGCCCGTACGGCCGCCGAGATCGCCCTGTCGGTCGTAGCCGGGATCGTGCGTGCCATCCGGCTCGAGGGGCTGGCCGCACCCGCGGTCGAGCAGACAGCGGTGCCGGCCGTGCAGGTCGACCCGATCTGCGGGATGAGCGTCACCACCGGTCCGGACACCCCCCACCTCCTGCTCGACGGGCAGGACGTCTGGTTCTGCGGTACGGGCTGCCGTGACGCCTATGCCGCGAGTCGCTGATGGCGGCGTTCACCGACGCGGGCGACGCCTTGTCGCGACTGGCCGGCACCGGCTACCTGGTGGACGAAGGCATGGCGTCGGCGGTGCATCTGGCCGTCGCACTGGAGCTTCCGCTGCTGCTCGAGGGTGAGCCCGGGGTCGGCAAGACAGCCGCGGCCACGGCCGTGGCGACCGCACTCGACGCGCCGCTGGTCCGGCTGCAGTGCTACGAGGGTCTGACGTCGTCGGAGGCGTTGTACGAGTGGAACTACCAGCGGCAGCTGCTCGCGATCCGGCTGGCCGAGTCCCGTCATGAACGTCTCACCGACGCCGACCTGTTCACCGAGGAGTTCCTCGCCGAGCGCCCCATCCTGCGCTGCGTCCGCGATCCGGGGCCGACGGCGCCGGTGCTTCTGATCGATGAGATCGATCGGGCCGACGACGAGTTCGAGGCGCTGCTGCTGGAGTTCCTCGGCGAGGCATCGGTCACCGTGCCAGAGATCGGCACGTTCACCGCGGTCCGCAAGCCGGTCGTCGTGCTCACGTCCAACCGTAGTCGCGACCTGCACGACGCACTGCGGCGACGCTGCCTGTACCACTGGCTCGAGCACCCGCCTGCCGAGCGGGTCGCAGCGATCCTGCGTCGCCGGGTGCCCGCCGCCGGCGAGCCGCTGATCGACAGCGCCGCGCAGTTCGTCGGGCGGATCCGCGGGCTCGAGCTCGACAAGGCACCTGGTGTCGCCGAGACCATCAACTGGGTGGCCGCGCTCGCGGTGCTGGGTGTCGCCGACCTCGCCGACCGCGACGTGGAGGCGACGCTGGGCACGCTGGCCAAGACACCCGACGACCGGGAGCTGATCGGCGCCACCCTCATCGAGGCAGCCGGGTGAGCCAGGGAGTCCTGTTGCGCGGTGTCGACCAGGCCGCCCTGGTGGCGGCGCTGACCCGAGCGCTGCGGCGTGCCGGCGTCACCGTGGGCTTGACCGGCGCGCAGGCCTGCGTCCGGGCGCTGGCCAGGACCCATCCGCGCTCGACCGACGAGATCTACTGGGCCGCACGGGTGACGCTGGTCAGCCGGTATGAGGACCTGGCAGCCTTCGACCGGGTCTTCACCGCGGCGTTCGGTGACTCCGTGCTCCCGGTGGACCCGCACGCGCGGCGCGAGCAGGCCCTGACCGGAAGCGACGACGTGCACGTGGCCGCGACGCGAGCCAACCCCGCCGCCGGGCTGGAGAGCAGCGGGCTGCCGTGGGCGACGCTGCCTCCTGTCCGCGACGAGGGCGATGCGGAACTCGGCGACCTGCGCGTCCCCGAGCGGCTGCCGAGCGCCGTCGCCGGTCTCGCCGACACACCGTTCGAGCGGTTCGAGGACGCCGACCTGGCCGTGCTGGAGCGGTGGCTGTGCGACTCGTTGAGCCAGTGGCCGACCCGTCGCACCCGACGGCAGCGCACGCACCCGGCGGGCGCGAGCGTCGCGCTCCGTGCGACCGTGGCGCGTGCGCGGCGTACCGGTTGGGAGCCCGTGCACCTGGTCCGGAGCAGGCCGCAGGACAGGCCCCGCAGGCTGGTCATGATCTGCGACGTCAGTCAGTCGATGCAGGCACACACCCGTGCGTACCTGCACCTGATGCGTGCCTGCGTCTCGGTGCAGGACAACGAGGTGTTCGCGTTCGCGACCACCCTGACCCGGCTCACGGCCGCGCTGCGCAACGCCTCCGCGCAGGTCGCTCTCGAGCGTGCCACCGAGCAGGTGGTGGACCGCTTCGGCGGGACCAAGATCGCCACCAACCTGCGAGCGCTGCTGACCTCGCACCGCGGCAACACCCTGCGGGGGGCGATCGTGCTCATCGCGTCGGACGGGTGGGACAGCGACGACCCCGACCAGCTGGCAACCGTTATGGCGCAGCTGCACCGACGCGCGCACCGGGTGCTGTGGCTCAACCCGCGGGCCGCGGCTCCGGGGTACGAGCCACGGGTGGGATCGATGTCAGCGGCCCTGCCCTGGTGCGACGAGTTCCTGCCGGCCCATGACATCGGTGCCCTCGCTGACGTCCTCACCGCGATCCGCGCCGCGCGCTGATCCGCGTCAGCTCCAGAGGGACACGTGCACCGACGGCTTGAACCGCCGGATGCCGACACCCGCACCGCGCAGCATCGCCTGCGTGGCCCGGGGCGTGGTGATGAAGCGCAACAACTCCTCGGCCCCCGGCGACATGGCGTGCCGCGGCAAGGTCATCGCGCTCCAGACCCCGGGCGACTTGAGGTGCTGACCCTCGATGCGCACCAGTCGTCCCTGCGCGACGTCGGCGGCCACGGCGAACTGCACGGCCGGCGCGATCCCACCACCGCGTCGGGTCTCCTCCACGGCGGCGGCGTCGCTCTGGAAGATCCGCTGCCGCTCCTCGGGGAGTCCGAGCTGACGCAGCATCCGCGGCACCGCCCCGTCCTCACCTGCAGCCGAAGGACCCAGCAGCCAGGTCTGGGCACGCAGCTGGACGGGCGCGGCCGGCGCCCCCGCGAGCGGGTGTCCTGGCCCGGCGACCACGATCACCTGGTAGTTGAGGAAGGGCTTGCAGGCCAGCGAGTCCGGCAACCGTGCGGGTAGCGGACCCACGGCCAGGTCCACCGCTCGTGAGGTGAGCAGCGCGTGGAACTGCGCCGGCCACTGCACGCTGAGTTCGACGTCGAGGTCCTTGGCGCGGCTGGCGAACAGGTCGATCAGGCCGGGGGCTGCGTGCTCGGCGAACAACGTCGACGCCGCCACCCGCAGCAGCCGCCGCCCGTGACCGGCCTGGCTGACCTCGCGAACCGTTTGGTCCTGCAGACCGAGGATCTCCGAGGCGCGACTGGCCAGTCTCAGGCCGCCCGGGGTGAACGCCAACCCGGAGGAGGTGCGCGTGAACAACTGGTCGGCCAGCTCCTTGCGCAACATCGCGACGTTCAACGACACCGCCGACTCCGTGACGCCGAGCTCCGCGGCGGCCTGCTTGACCGATCCCAGCCGCACGACGGCGGCAAAGGCACGGAGCTGGGTCGGTGTCATCGGCGGTCGGTCACCGGTCGATGGCCTGGACGAGCGTCTCCTGGACGAAGCCGAGCCAGTCGTAGACGTCGTGCATGACCGCCGCAGGGTCGTCGGGATCGTGGTCCCAGTGGTGCTCGTCGTCGTCGACGTCCAGGCGGGTCGCCAGCGCGAGCCGGATGTCGGTCAGCGTGCGCAACCAGGCCTGTACGCCTGCAGCGTCGAGGTCCACCTCGACGGAGTCGTCGGCATCGTCCGCCGGCGCCATACCGCCGTCGCGCAGCGTGGCGATGACCAGGCGTGCGTTCGCGATCTTGGCCTCGCGCAGCCCCCGCTCGGTGAAGCGACGGAACTCCGCCGCCGCCTCGTCGTCGTCGCGGTAACCGACCGGGAGCAGCCGCTGCAGGACCGGGTCGTCGGGGGCGTCCACCGGGCCGTCGAGGTTCAGCATCGCCTCCAGCGGGTCCTGGCCGGCATGGTCGACATCGGGAGTCCCCTCGCCGAGCAGCTCGGCGACCTGGGCCGCCAGGTTGGCCACGAGGCGGGCCTCCGACTGGTCGAAGACGGCGTAGGCCCCGCCGCGACGCCGTGACTTGAACCGCTTCACGCGTCGGCCCTCTGGCAGGTCGCCCACAGGCCGTAGCCGTGCATGGCCTCCACGTCGCGCTCCATCTCCTCGCGCCCTCCGGTCGACACCACTGCCCGCCCCTCCTGGTGCACCTGCAGCATGAGCTGGTCGGCCTTGTCCTTGGAGTGACCGAAGTACGTACGGAACACGTAGCTGACATAGCTCATCAGGTTCACGGGGTCGTTCCACACCAGCGTCACCCACGGGTTGTCGAGGGCGATGAGCTCGTCGGACCCGGGTTCGTCGAGCTCGACGGGGCTAGGAGCGGTCATCTCGACATTGTGACGCAGCCGGTGAGTTGGTTCGTCCCGGGTGCTCAGCGGCGGGGAGCCCGACGGGCGGCTGCCAACAGCTTCGCGGCCCTCCACCGTCCCAGCGCCGCGACCTCGATCACGTCGGGCACCGAGGCGAGGCCGACACCGCCGATCAACAGATCCTCGATGCGGTCGTCGAGCGTGCTCAGCAGGAGGCCCGGAGCCAGCGACTCCCCCGCGGCGCCGCCCCGCCACCGCACGGCCGTCAACCGATCCTCCTCCCGGGTGATCAGGACCACCGGTACGCCGCGCAGCACGGTGCTCACCGAGCGGGCAAGCGAGTCGGCTCCTCCGGGCAGGGCGTGCACCGCGGCGACACTGCCGCTGCCGGTCGAGAACACGACCGTGCCCGGAGGCAGCTTCTCGCCACGAACCAGGCGCAGACCGGCGGCCAACACCTGGGCCGCTTCGGTTTGCGTCACGACGAGGGCGAGGGTCGCTGCGGTCACCCGTCCATCCTGGCACCGGGCGCGTGCCGATGCGCCGTGGCAGGCTGGCTGCATGACAACCACAGACGTACGTACCGTCGACGTGATCGTGATCGGCGGGGGACCGGTGGGGGAGAACGCCGCGGGCCGTACCGCCGCTGCCGGCCTGGAGACGGTACTGGTCGAGTCCGAGCTCTACGGCGGCGAGTGCTCCTACTGGGCCTGCATGCCCAGCAAGGCACTGCTGCGACCGTTGGAGGCACTGGCGGCCGCCCGACGCGTACCGGGCGCCGCACAGGCGATCACCGGCTCGATCGACGTCGACGCCGTGCTGGCCCGGCGTACCAGCTTCACCTCCGACTGGGACGACTCGAGCCAGGCCGAGTGGGTGGAGAGCGCCGGCATCCTGGCCCTGCGGGGGCACGGGCGCATCGTCGGCGAACGCCTCGTCTCGATCTCCCCGACACCGCTGTCCGACCTAGAGGACGAGGTCACGTTGCAGGCGCGTCACGCGGTCATCGTCGCCACCGGATCGGTGCCTGCCGAACCGCCCATCGACGGGCTGGCGACGATCGACCACTGGGGCAGTCGGGAGGCGACTGCAGCGCAGGACATCCCCGAGCGCCTGATCGTGCTCGGGGGTGGCGTCGTCGGTGCAGAGCTGGCCCAGGCCTTCGTCGGGCTCGGGTCGCAGGTCACCCTCATCGCCGGTGCGAGTCTGCTCGGCCGGATGGAGGACTTCGCCGGCGAGCTGGTTGCGGCCAGCCTGCGTGAGCAGGGGGTGGACCTTCGGATGGGCGTCCAAGCCACCGCGGTCGAGAGCACTGACGCCGGCGTGCGAGTCACGCTGGAGGACGGTGCCACGTTGGACGCCGAGCAGCTGCTGGTCGCAACCGGTCGCCGGCCGGCGACCGACGACATCGGCGCCGAGACCGTCGGGCTGACGCCCGGAGACGCGCTGTCGGTCGACGACCAGGGGGCGGTCGAAGGTGTCAGCGACAGCTGGCTGTATGCCGTCGGCGACGTCAACGGCCGGGCACCACTGACCCACCAGGGCAAGCACCAGGCGCGCATCGTCAGTTCCGTGATCGCCACGCGGGCGGCCGGTGGCGCCGTCGACACCGGCGCCTGGTCGGCCCACTCGCTGGTAGCCGACCACCGCGCGGTGCCGCAGGTGGTCTTCACCGACCCGCAGGCCACCTCGGTCGGGCGCACCGCCGCTCAGGCGGGGGCCGACGGCATCCGGACCCGCGTCATAGACCTCGACATCGCGGTTGCCGGCTCAGCGCTGCACGCCGACGGCTACACCGGCAAGGCACGTTTCGTCGTCGACGAGGATGCCGGGGTGCTGGTGGGAGTGACCATGGTCGGTCAAGACGTCGCCGAGCTGATCCACTCCGCCACCGTCGCGGTGGTCGGCGAGGTACCGGTCACCCGGCTGTGGCACGCGGTCCCCAGCTTCCCGACCATCAGCGAGGTCTGGTTGCGTTTCGGCGAGAGTTACGGCCTGTAGCGCCGTGCACGGCATACTTCGCTCGTGACGTCCACAGCGCTGTTCACCGACCACTACGAGCTGACGATGCTGCAGGCCGCGTTGCGCAGTGGAGCGGCTCACCGGCGCTCGGTGTTCGAGATGTTCGCACGGCGGCTGCCGGGCGGACGACGTTACGGCGTGCTGGCCGGGACCGGCCGAGCCCTCGACGCACTCGCCGACTTCTGCTTCGGTGACGACGAGTTGGCCTGCCTCCGGTCCGCCCGGATCGTCGACGAGCAGACGCTCGACTGGCTCGCCAACTACCGCTTCTGCGGTGACGTGTGGGGCTACCAGGAGGGAGAGGTGTACTTCCCCGGGTCACCCGTCCTCGTCGTCGAGGGCACCTTCGCCGAGGCCGTGCTGCTGGAGACGCTGCTGCTGAGCATCCACAACCACGACTCGGCCGTCGCCTCGGCCGCGTCGCGGATGGTCAACGTCGCGGGCGAGCGTCCCTGCATCGAGATGGGTGCGCGCCGCACCCACGAGGAGTCGGCTGTCGCGGCGGCCCGCGCCGCGTACGTCGCCGGCTTCGCCGCCACCTCCAACCTGGCCGCCGGCGCTCGTTACGGCATTGCGACCAGGGGTACCAGCGCGCACGCGTTCACGCTGCTGCACGACACCGAGCGGGACGCCTTCACCGCGCAGGTCGACGCCCTCGGGCAGGGCACGACACTGCTGGTGGACACCTACGAGATCGAAGCCGCGGTACGGCTCGCGATCGAGGTGGCCGGCACCGGCCTCGGGGCGGTGCGAATCGACTCCGGTGATCTGCCGGCGCTCGCCACCGCAGTGCGGGAGCAGCTCGACGTGCTCGGGGCGACGGCGACGAAGGTGATCGTGACCAGCGACCTCGACGAGTACGCCATTGCCGGGCTGGCCGCCGCACCCGTCGACGGATACGGCGTCGGCACTGCCCTGGTCACCGGGTCCGGCCACCCGACCTGCGGCTTCGTCTACAAGTTGGTGGCCCGTGAAGACGGCTCTGGGCGGTGCCTCCCGGTGGCGAAGAAGGCCAAGGACAAGCTCAGCGTCGGCGGTCGCAAGTGGGCGGTACGACAAGGTACCGCCCGAGGCCGAGCCGAGGCAGAGATCGTCGGGACCGGTGCGTCCCCGCCGGACGTCGGCGACGGCCGGGCGCTGCTCGTGCCGCTGGTCCACAGGGGCGAGCGCGTCCACACCGCCAGCCTCGACGACGCGCGCGCCCTGCACTCCCGCGCCGTGGGCGAGCTACCGTCCAGCGGGCGTCAGCTCTCCCGCGGCGAGCCCGCGATCGCCACCGTGTACGAGAACGTCGAGGAGCACCGATGACCACCGCCCTGATCGTCGTCGACGTCCAGAACGACTTCTGCGAGGGCGGCTCGCTTGCCGTCGCCGAAGGTGCCCGGGTGGCTGCCGACGTCGGGTCGCTGCTGGCGAGCGGCCGCTATCCCGTGGTGGCGGCCACGGTCGACCACCACGTCGACCCCGGAGCGCACTTCAGCGACGAGCCCGACTTCGTCGACTCATGGCCACCGCACTGCAGGGTCGGGACCCCGGGTGTCGACCTCCATCCGGCACTGCAGCCGCGACCCTTCGACGCAGTCTTCACCAAGGGCGAGTACGACGCGGCGTACTCCGGCTTCGAGGGCGACTCCGACGGTGTCGGACTGGCGGACTGGCTGCGCGGACACGGGGTGGACCGAGTGGATGTGGTGGGCATCGCCACCGACCACTGCGTGCGCGCGACCGCCCTGGACGCAGCAGCGGCGGGCTTCGCGACCCGCGTGCTGCTGGACCTGACCGCTGCCGTCGCCCCGGACCGGATACCCGACACGCTCGCGGCCTTCGCCGCCGCCGGGGTCGCCACCTCCGGCGACCTGCCCGCCCGCGGCTGACGTCACGCTCAACGGGCGAGCACCCGACGCAGCTCCGGCAGCTCCTCGAGCTGGGTGGCGAGGATCGCCCGAGCGGTCGTCACAGAGTCGACCAGCGGGTGCAACGCCAGCGCCCGGGTCGCCAGGGCGAGAGAGCCGCTACGGGCCGCCTCGATCGTGGTGCGCTCGACATCCTTGACGCTGGTCACCCAGCCGAGCGCGTGCGGTGACAGTGGCGGCGTCGCCAGCGGCCGCGCACCGTTGGAGTCGACCTGGCAGGGCACCTCGACCACCGCGTCGGCGTCCAGCCCGGCCAACGTGTGCTGGTTGCGCACGTTGAGCACGAGCGTGCTCGTCCGGCCGGTCGCGATCGCCTGCATCAACCGCAGTGCCACCCGGTCGTACCCCCCGCCGTCCAGGTCCTCCTCCTCGCGCTCGCCGGCGCCGCTGGAGTCACGGCTGTCGGCCATGTACGTCGCCTCGCGCTCGCGCCGAGTGCGTCGCCACAGCCCGAACGCGTCGCCGGACGTACCTGCGGCATCGAAGAACCCACCCTGCTGCCGGGCGAGGAACTCCCCGCGGGTCTCACCGGCGGCACGGATCGCCGCGACCGAGTCGGCGTTGTAGTACCAGTACCAGAGGTACTCGTTGGGGACGCAGCCCAGCGTCGCGAGCCAGGACGCCCCGAACAGCCGCCCCTCCTCGATCGTCTCCAGCCCGGCCGGATCGCCGAGCAGGCCGGGCAGCACGTCGACCCCGTCGACCAGCACACGGCGCAGCCAGCCGAGGTGGTTGAGGCCGGCATAGTCGAACCAGGCGCGAGCAGGGTCCACGTCCAGCGCCCGCGCGACCCGCTGGAACAGTCCCACCGGCGAGTCGCAGATGCCGAGCACCCGGTCGCCCAGCACCGAGGCCATCGCCTCGGTCACCATCCCGGCCGGGTTGGTGAAGTTGATGACCCACGCCTTCGGGGCGTGCTCGCGTACGGTCCGGGCGATGTCGAGGGCGACCGGTACGGTCCGCAGCCCGTACGTGACACCGCCGGCACCCGTGGTCTCCTGGCCGAGCACACCGTGGCTCAACGCGGCCCGCTCGTCGCAGACGCGGCCCGCGAGACCGCCGACCCGGACGGCGGAGAAGACGAAGTCGGCACCAAGCACGGCGCTGACCAGGTCGGTCTCCAGGCTGATGCGCGGGCCGCGGCGACCGGCCTCCTCCTGCGCCTGGGTGAGGATGGCCGCAACCGTCCGCAGACGCCGTGGATCGACGTCGTGCAGCACCAGCTCGTCCACCCGGGTGGCGGAGTCGTCGGCGAGCAGCGCCCGGTGCACGAGGGGTACCCGAAAGCCGCCGCCGCCCAGGACCGTGAGCTTCACGGGCGTCGTCTCCTCGACCGGCGGGGTCCAGGTGGATGCCTCACGCCAGCACGACCTCGCTACCCGCGTCCTCGAACGCGGCACGTGTCCTGGTGCACGCGGCTTCCCGGGTGACCAGGACGTCGACGTCGCCGGGACCGCACACCCGTGCCAGCCCGCTGCCGGGGAACTTGCCCGGGTCGGCGAGCAGCACGACCTTGTCCGCCGCCGCGATCATGGCGTGCTTGACGGGGACCTCGACCGTGGTCGTGTCGAGCACGGCGCCGGTGTCACGGATGCCGCTGGTCCCCAGAAAGAGCGTGCCCACGTGGATCTGGCGCAGCGCCTGCTCGGTGAGGAACCCGATCATGGACCGGTAGTTGCGGCGTACGCTTCCGCCGAGCAGGATCAGATCGACGGCGACATCGGTGGCGAGCGTCTCGTACACCGCGAGGTTGGAGGTCACGACCGTGACGTGTCGACCGGCCAGGCGTGCGGCGAGGCGGTGCACCGTCGTCCCGATGTCCAGCAGCACGACGTCCCCGTCACGGATCATCTGGGCGGCGCGCGAGGCCACCGCCTCCTTGTCCGGCAAGTGGGTGGTGGCCGAGTGCGCAAAGGGCGGCTCGGCCTGGCCGGACAGAGCAGCGCCCCCGCGTACGCGGTACAGCAGCCCGTCGCGCTGGAGCCGGGCGAGGTCACGGCGCACCGTGGCCTCGCTCACCGACACCAGGTCGGCCAGCGCCCTGACCTCGGCGGGGCCTTCGTCCCGGAGCCGATCAAGGATCTGCTCGTAACGCCGGTGGGCAAGCATGCGCGAAAGGTACCAGTCAACTTCGCGCATGACTACGGATCTCCTCCGGGCCCCCAGATGGCCTCCCAGGCTGCCGAGGGGGTCCCCCATGCTGATAGGTCCGCCGCAGGGGTCCCCCTCGCTGAATGGAATCGGCGAGCCAGCCGTGCACTACCGATCAACTCTTGCCGGAACCGAGCATGATGGCGGAGACTGCACACCTCGGTGGGTCGAGGAGGCGTACACGTGACGAGCATGGACCGGCTCGACATCTTTCTGGCCGGCACGGTCTTCCACGACATCATCTTCACCGGCATGGTCACCCCTCCGGCCGGTGGACACGAGGTCTGGACCGACGGCATGGGCTCGAGCCCCGGTGGCGTGGCGAACCTCGCCGTGGCCTGCGCACGGCTGGGGCTGCGGACCTCGCTGGCGGCTGCCTTCGGCGGGGACGTCTACGGCGACTACTGCTGGGCGATGCTGTCCGAGGCCGAGGGTGTCGACCTGTCCTGCTCGACCCGCTTCGAGGGGTGGCACTCCCCGGTGACCGTCTCACTCGCCTACGACCACGACCGAGCGATGATCACCCACGCGCACCCACCTCCGATCCCGACCGAGCAGATGATCGGGTCTCCGCCGGACAGCGCCGTCTGCTTCGCCGACCTCGGCGGCGAACGGGACTCCTGGGTGGACGAGGCGATCGCGCGCGGCAGTCTGGTCTTTGCCGATGTCGGATGGGACGCCTCCGGCAGCTGGGACGCCGACGCGCTCCATGCCCGACTTGCCGGTTGCCACGCGTTCGTCCCCAACGCGGTGGAAGCCATGTCCTACACCCGGACCGACTCCGCAGGCGCCGCGCTCAACGTGTTGCGCGAGTGGGTGCCTCTGGCAGTCGTGACGAGCGGGAGCGGTGGCGCGTTCGCGGCCGACGGCGAGACCGGCGAGACCGCCTGGGTCCCGGCCGTGGCCGTCGAGGCGTTGGACCCCACCGGCGCCGGGGACGTGTTCTTGGCCTCGCTTGTCCTCGGCAGCCTCGGCGGCTGGTCCCTGGTGCACCGGCTGAGGTTCGCGAATCTGTGCGCGGCCCTGTCCGTGCGAGACTTCGGCGGCGCCCTGGCCGCACCCGGCTGGGCCGAGCTGGCCGACTGGTGGGCGCAGGCACGCTCGAGCCCGCGCGTGGCCCGTGACTACGCGTTCCTCGAGGATGTCCTGGCGCACGCGACACCGCGCACGGTGTCGCGGGCGGCGGCCACCATCGGCCTTCGCCCGCTGGACCCCTTCATCTCGGCGCACTCGTTTCACCGACACCCACCAGATGACGCACCGGAGGAAACCCCATGACGCCTGTCAGCACCCGTACCCACTCCCGCCGACGCAGCGGCCGGTCGAGGATGGTGCTCGGCGCCGCTGTCCTGGCACTCGGTCTCGCTGCGTGCGCACCCGGCTCCGGCGGGGGCGAGGAGGGTGGTACCGAGACCGAGGCGAGCGACGTCGAGACCGATGTCGCAGCCATGGGGGACGTCACGCTGACGGTGTGGGACCAAGAGGTCCGGGGTGGGCAGGACGAGCAGATCGAACAGCTCAACGTGGCATTCATGCAGCGGTACCCCAACGTCACGATCGACCGGGACTCCCGCTCGTTCGACGACCTGCGCCAGACCCTGCGGCGCGCGATCTCGGGCAACGAGGCGCCCGACGTGGTCCAGGCCAACAACGGCCGCACCGACATGGGCCAGTTCGTACAGGCCGGTCTGCTGCGTCCGCTGGACGGGTACGCCGACGTGTACGGCTGGACCGAGCGCTTCCCGCAGTCCGTGCGCGCGCTGGCCTCGTACACGCAGGACGGCGTGTCGTTCGGTGAGGGCAACCTGTACGGTCTCGCGCAGGTCGGTGAGGTCGTCGGGGTCTGGTACAGCAAGAGCAAGCTGGACGGGCTCGGGCTCGAGGTGCCGCGCTCAAGCGATGAGTTCGAGGCGGCTCTCGCGTCCGCGAAGGAGTCCGGTGACGTGCCGATCCAGTTCGGCAACCTCGAGGGCTGGCCAGGCATCCACGACTTCGGCTTCATCCAGAACCAGTACGTGCCGCGTGCGGAGATCCGCGACCTCGGCTTCGGCCGCGAAGGCGCCTCGTGGACCACGGAGGCGAACGTCGCAGCAGCGGAGACCTTCGGTGAATGGGCCGAGTCGGGCTACTTCACGCAAGGGTTCAACGGGCTGGACTACGACCCCGCGTGGCAGGCGTTCGCCGAGGGCGAGGGCACCTTCCTGATCGCCGGCACCTGGCTGCTCGCCGACCTCGAGGCTGCCATGGGCGAGGACCTCGGCTTCTTCCTGCCGCCGGTCGGCCCGAGCGGTGAACCGGCCGTGACCGGTGGCACCGGGCTGCCGTTCTCGGTCACCGAGGCCAGCGAGAACCCCGATGCGGCCGCGGCGTACATCGACTTCATCACCAGCGAGGACGCGATGGCTGCCATCGCCGAGGCAGGCAACCTCCCGGTCGTCGACGCCGACCCGTCCGCAGTGACCGGCGCCCAGGCGGAGGTCTTCGAGGCCTGGGAGACCGCCGGGGAGCAGGACGCGCTGGTGCCCTACCTCGACTACGCCACGCCGGACTTCTACGACCTGCTCACCGCCCAGGTGAAGGAGCTCGGTGACGGCGCGTCCAGCGAGGAGTTCCTCGAGGCGCTGGAGGCGGAGTACACCAGCTTCACATCCGAGAACGCCGGTGGCTGACACGCTCACAGCTCCTCGGGCGAACCGCCGGTACGGTGGCCCACCTGGCGAGCCGGGACGCATCGCCTACCTCTACCTCGCTCCGGCCCTGCTCGTCTTCGCCCTGTTCCTGCTGTTCCCCCTGCTGCGCTCGGTGTGGCTGTCCCTGTACGAGTGGAACGGCCTGACCGTCGGGACATGGGTCGGCCTGGACAACTACGCGGACGTGCTCACCGATCCAGAGCTACGGCGACCGTTCCTCAACGCACTTCTGCTCGTCGTGTTCTTCAGCTTCGTCCCCGTCGTGCTGGGGCTCGGCCTCGCGGGCCTGATGGCACGCAACCCGCTGCGGGGGTCGGGCTTGTTCCGCTCGGTGCTCTTCCTGCCCCAGGTCGTCGCCCTCGTGGTCGTCGGGGTCGCCTGGAAGGACATCTTCGCCCCCCAGGGCCAGCTGAACTCGCTGCTGGGGGCCGTCGGCCTCGACAGTTGGGCCCGTGCCTGGCTCGGGGACCCGATCTTCGCGCTGCTCACCGTCGGCGTTGTCGGTACGTGGGTCGGCACCGGCCTGTGCGTCGTGCTGTTCCTGGCCGGTCTAGCCAAGGTGCCGCGGGAGCTGTACGAGGCCGCCCGGCTCGACGGTGCCGGGCCGGTGCGCGAGTTCTTCGCGGTGGGACTACCGGCGTTGCGCGGTGAGATCGCGGTGGCGCTCACACTCACGATGGTCGCCGCCCTGCGTACCTTCGACCTCGTCTACGTGATGATCGGCAGCACCGGCCAGCGCAGCCGGGTCCCGTCGTACGAGGTGTACGACCGCGCCATGCTCAAGGGAGAGGTCGGCACGGGCGTCACGATCGCACTGCTGCTCACCGCGGTCATCCTGGTGGCCACCGTGCTGATCAACCGTCTGTCCGAGCGGGCGGGCGCATGACACCGTCGAGGGTGGAACGAGGCGCCACGTACGCCCTGCTGGTCCTCGCGGCCGCGTTCGCGCTCTACCCGCTCGGCGTCATCGTGGTCACCGCGCTGCAGCCGGACCGGATCGGGGCAACGGGCTGGTTCGAGATCGAGAACTTCGCCACCGCGTGGGAGGTCGGCCGCTTCGGCGACTACCTGACCACGAGCATCATCGTCTCGCTGTCGGTCGTCGTGCTGAGCGCGACCTTCGCGTCGCTGGCCGGCTATGCCTTCGGCACCATGCGTTTTCGCGGCTCGACCGTGCTGTTCTACCTGTTGCTGCTCGGCCTCATGGTGCCCAGCGAAGCCATCGTGATCCCCCTGTACTACGACCTGCGGGCGATCGGTCTCACCGACTCCTACGTCTCGCTGATCCTCCCCCAGGTCGCGCAGTCCCTCGCCTTCGGCACGTTCTGGATGCGGGCGTACTTCCGCACCAGCTCCCGCGAGGTGATCGACGCCGCCCGGATCGACGGTGCCGGGCACCTGCGGATCTTCTGGTCGATCCTGCTGCCGATGGGACGCCCCGCGCTGATCACCATGGTGGTGCTGGTCTTCATGTGGACCTGGAACGAGTTCCTGCTGCCGTTGGTGATGATCACCGACGAAGGGCTGCGGACCGCTCCCCTGGGGCTCGCGTTCTTCCAGGGCCAGTACACGGCGGGCACGTCCCTGCTGGCGGCCGGCGCCCTGCTGGTCGCGCTGCCGGTGGTCGTCGTCTACCTGCTCGCCCAGCGGCATTTCATCCGCGGCATGCTCGAGGGGGCCGTCAAGGGCTGACCGCGACCCCAGTCGCTCCCACCTCAGCAGTCACACCCGTCTCCCGTTTACCTGGGTCCCCTGGTAAACCGCACTGCCCATGGGACGCAACCCATGGGCAGTGACAAGCTGCCATGGGGAGTGGCCGGTCAGGCCCGGCTCGCGACGTGGAGGCTTGCTGCGCCCGCGAAAGGACCCGAGGCGCCTACCACTGCAGCGTGAACGGTCGTCACTCGTCCCTCGTTGCGCGCCTACCACTGCAGCGTGAACGGTCGTGTCCGGCGCTCACTCGTCCCTCGTTGCGCGCCTACCACTCCAGCGTGAACGGTCATGTCCGGCGCTCACTCGTCCCTCGTTGCGCGCCTACCACTCCATGACCAGGCGTACAC
>JALZKQ010000027.1 GCA_030859165.1 Actinomycetota bacterium | reverse complement strand
GGCTTCATCGGGTGCGAGGCTTCGTGGTCGCTGCGGGCCCTGGGGCTCGACGTCACGGTCGTCTCCAGCGAGGCGCTGCCGCAGCAGCAGCGCCTCGGCCGCGACGCCGCGAGACGGATCGCCGGCTGGCTGGGCGATCAGGGTGTCGAGCTGCGAGGCGGCGTGTCGGTGCAGGCGCTGCAAGCACGCGGCGAGGGCTTCGCCGTGCACCTCGAGGGCCCAGACGAGCTCGAGGCCGACATGGTTCTCCTGGCCACCGGGGTGCGACCGCGGGTGGCACTGGCCGCGGCAGCAGGCCTGAGCATGCGCACGGGCAGGGTGTCGGTCGACGCGCAGATGCGTACGTCGGTGCCGCACGTGTTCGCGGCCGGGGACATCGCACGGGCGCGCAACCGGACCGCCGGCCGCCAGTTGTCCGTCGAGCACTGGGGCGAGGGGCTCGCGATGGGCGAGGTCGCCGGCACCTGCGCCGCCGGCGGTGACGCCACGTGGGCCGAGGTGCCCGGCTTCTGGTCCGAGATCGGCCCGCACACCCTGAAGTACGCGGCGTGGGGCGACGGCTTCGACAGCGCGGCTCTGGTGGAGCACGGCGACGGCGCCTTCACGGTCTGGTACGGATCGGCGGGGACCACCGTCGGGGTCCTCACGCACGGAGCGGACGAGGACTACGAGCACGGCAGCCGGCTCGTCGCCTCGGCCGCACCGGTGCCATCCCCCGCCTGACCCGCTGGCGGTAGGTCAGGCGTCGGTGCCCTCCTGCTCGACACCGGCTACCGCGGTCGGGTCGTCGATGCGGAACCGCTCGAACGCCTCGGACACCACCTCCGGCTTGACCTCGCCGCGGCGGGCCAGTGTCTGCAGGGCGCAGACGACGATCGACTCGGCGTCGATCTGGAAGTACCGCCGCGCCGCGGCCCGGGTGTCGGCGAACCCGAACCCGTCGGCGCCCAGCGACTGCCAGTCGTTGGGGACCCACCGGGCGATCTGGTCCTGCACGGCCCGCATGTAGTCGCTGACCCCGAGGGCCGGACCATGGGTGCCGGACAGCTTCTCGGTGACGTACGGGGTGTGCGGCGCGTCACCCGGGTGGTTGAGGTTCCACTTCTCGGCGGCCACCGCGTCACGGGCCAGCTCGTTCCACGAGGTCACCGACCAGACGTCGGCGGCCACACCGTAGTCATCGGCCAGGACCTGCTGCGCCTGCAGGGCCCAGGGCATGGCGACGCCCGACGCCAGCAGCTGGATGCGCGGCACGTCGTCCCCCTCGCCGACCTGGTGCGCGCGGTACAGGTAGAGGCCGCGCAGCAGGCCGTCGACGTCGAGGTCGTCGGGCTCTGCCGGCTGCACGACAGGCTCGTTGTAGACGGTGAGGTAGTAGATGACGCTCTCGCCGTGCGGCTGCTCCTTCGTGCTGCCGTACATCCGCTCGAGACCGGCCCGCATGATGTGCGACAGCTCGTACGCCCAGGCCGGGTCGTAGTGGATCGTGGCCGGGTTGGTGACGGCCAGCAGCGGGGAGTGTCCGTCGGCGTGCTGCAGCCCCTCACCGGTCAGCGTGGTGCGACCGGCGGTCGCACCGATCAGGAAGCCGCGTCCGAGCTGGTCGGCCATCGCCCAGATCGAGTCGCCGGTCCGCTGGAAGCCGAACATCGAGTAGAAGATGTAGACCGGGATCATCGGCTCGCCGTGGGTCGAGTACGACGTGCCCGCGGCGATCATGGAGGCCATGGCCCCGGCCTCGCTGATCCCCTCGTGCAGCAGCTGGCCCTGGGCGGACTCCTTGTACGCGAGCAGCATCGAGCGGTCGACGGACTCGTACGTTTGCCCGTGCGGGCTGTAGACCTTGGCGGTCGGGAACATGGAGTCCATGCCGAACGTGCGGTACTCGTCGGGGGCGATCGGCACGATGCGCTTGCCGATCTCCGGATCGCGCATCAGGTCGCGCAGCAGACGTACGAAGGCCATCGTGGTGGCGATCGCCTGCTTGCCCGAGCCCTGCTTCAGCTCGGCGTACACCTTGTCGCCGGGCAGCTTGACCGGCACCGGATCGACCATGCGCGCGGGCATCGAGCCGCCGAGCTGACGCCGCCGGTCCAGCATGTACTGGATCTCGTCGCTGTCGGCGCCCGGGTGGTAGTACGGCGCGATGTCGGACTCGTCGATCTGCTCGTCGCTGATCGGCAGGTAGAGCCGGTCGCGGAAAGCCTTGAGGTCGTTCTTGTTCAGCTTCTTCATCTGGTGGGTGGCGTTCCTGCCCTCCAGCGCGTCGATGGTCCACCCCTTGATCGTGTGGGCCAGGATCACCGTCGGCTGACCGACGTGCTCGGTCGCGCTCTTGAAGGCGGCGTAGACCTTGCGGTAGTCGTGGCCCCCACGCGGCAGCTTCTCGATGTCGTCGTCGGACAGGTGTTCCACGAGCCGAGCCAGCCGCTTGTCGCCACCGAAGAAGTGCTTGCGTGTGTAGGAGCCCTTCTCCACCGAGTACGTCTGGAACTGGCCGTCGGGCGTGCGGTTCATCTGGTTGACGAGCACGCCCTCGACGTCGCGGGCCAGCAGGTCGTCCCACTCGCGGCCCCAGACGACCTTGATGACGTTCCAGCCGGCGCCCTGGAACGTGGACTCCAGCTCCTGGATGATCTTGCCGTTGCCCCGGACGGGCCCGTCGAGCTGCTGCAGGTTGCAGTTGACGACGAAGGTGAGGTTGTCCAGCTCCTCGCGCGCCGCCACGCCGATGGCACCGAGCGACTCGACCTCGGCCATCTCACCGTCACCGAGGAACGCCCACACGTGCTGCTGCGACGTGTCCTTGATGCCGCGGTTGCTCAGGTAGCGGTTGAAGCGCGCCTGGTAGATCGCGTTGATGGCTGTCAGGCCCATCGACACGGTCGGGAACTCCCAGAAGTCCGGCATCAGCCTGGGGTGAGGGTAGGACGACAACCCCTTGCCGACGCCTTGGGAGACCTCCTGGCGGAAGTTGGTCAGCTGCGACGCCTCGAGCCGGCCCTCGAGGTACGCGCGGGCGTACACGCCGGGGGACGCATGGCCCTGGATGTAGACCTGGTCGCCCCCGCCGGGGTGCTCCCGGCCGCGGAAGAAGTGGTTGAAGCCGACCTCGTACAGGCTGGCGGCCGACTGGTACGTCGCGATGTGTCCGCCGACGCCGAGTCCCGGCCGGTTGGCGCGCGACACCATGACCGCGGCGTTCCACCGGATGAAGGCCCGGATGCGGCGTTCGATGTCCTCGTTGCCGGGGAACCTCGGCTCGCGCTCGGACGTGATCGTGTTGATGTAGTCGGTGCTGCGCAAGGCGGGCACGCCGACGTTGCTCTCGCGGGCACGCTCGAGCAGGCGCAGCATCACGTACCGGGCGCGTTCGCGGCCGCGCTCCTGGACCAGTGCGTCCAGCGAATCGACCCATTCCCGGGTCTCGTCGGGATCGATGTCTGGCAGCTGGGTAGGCAGGCCCTCGTGGATGACGGGGGGCCGCACAGAACGCTCGGCAGGGTTTGCCACGCTCGTCCTTCCGTAGCTCTGACGTGTCGGGAGCAGCCGTCGGGACAGATGCGGACGGCCCATCACCACCCAGTGTTCCACTCCACGCCACTCACTTCATCTTCACCGTCCGGTACGAGGTCCCGGCGGATGACCCGGTGGGACGGCTGGGGCGACCGTGGCCGTACAGGCGTGCGGATCGTCCTGGTTGTGCATTAGTCCGTGACTCGCACACTGCACGGACTAGGGTGACCTGAACTCGGACGGGCAGTGGCCCGACCGACCGCCATGAGGAGGAGTTTCTGTGAGCACCACCGCGGACCACGCGGACGTCCACCGTGCGATCGAACGGATGGGTTTCAAAGCCGGAACGGTGGTCCAGGAGCTCGGCTGGGACGACGACGTCGACGAGGACCTGCGGGAGGCCATCGAGACGGTGTGCGGGGCAGAGATGGTCGACGGTGACCACGGTGACGTGGTCGACGTGGTCGTGCTCTGGTGGCGCGACGGTGACGGCGACCTCGTCGACGCCCTCGTGGACTCCCTGACCGACCTGGTCGGCGGGGGAGCGGTCTTCCTGCTCACGCCGAAGGTCGGTCGACCCAGCTACGTGGACGCCGCCGACGTCGCCGAGGCTGCCCCGGTCGCCGGACTGTCGACCACGACGACCCAGGCAGTCGGGTCGCAGTGGTCGGCGACCAAGCTGGTCGCCCCCAAGAGCGCTCGGCGCTGACCCGGCGTCCTGAGCGAGCTGCGACCCGCTCGGGCAGAATCTGACGGGCCCACTTTCGCCGTTGCAGTGGCGCAGGGGCACCGTTGTGGTGTTCGATGAAGGTGTTGAGGCCGCCGGTGACCCGAGACTCCGGCGGCCTCGACCTTTCCCTGGGCTGCTCGGTCCGGTCCGGCGTCGACCATGCAAACCAACGGCTACGCTCGGTGTTCGCTCGGTCCCGTAGCTCAATGGCAGAGCATCCGGCTTACACCCGGCGTGTGCAGGTTCGATTCCTGTCGGGACTACCGGCGCCCGACACCCGGGTTCACCGGACGCCACGGCGCGTCTTGGCCGTTCACGATGCGGACCCGGCCGGGCGCCGATACCGTGGCGCGGTTGGCACGACTACGTGGATCCACAGGTCCACGCACCCCGAGCTCGAAGGAGCCACCGTGGACCCCATCGTCTGGATCGTTCTCGGCATCATCGTCCTGGCCGTCGTGGTCGCCCTGCTGGTCGTCGCGATGCGCAAGCGCAAGGAGCAGCAGCTGCAAGGTCAGCGCGTCGAGGCGCAAGGCATGCGCGAGAAGGCAGCGGCGCAGACCAGCGAGGTGAGCCGCCGAGAGGCCGAGGCGGCCGAGGTGGACGCCCGTGCGCGCAAGGCTCGCGCAGAGGCCGATGCCCGATCCGCCGAGGCACAGCAGCTCGAGCACAGTGCACAGGAACGCCAAGGCGACGCCGTGAAGTCGCGTCGCGACATCGACGAGCGGCGCCGTCAGGCCGACGAGATCGACCCGGACCGCACCGGCCCGGAATCACACCGTCCGGCCGAGGGTCCTGCCTCGTCCACCGATGACCGCGATGACCGCGATGACAAGCCGAACAGGAACCGCCCACCGGATCGCTGAGGAGCCGGGGCCAGCCCCCGACCCGGAGGTCGGAGGCTGCCCGGTCGTACGGGTGACGCCGTCCGCGACTCAGGACGTCCGGGCGTTGTTGTCGCTGGTGTTGATGCCACCGTTCACACCGTTGGGGAAGAATCCGCCACGACGGCGGCGCTCCGGGGTGAGGTAGACGATGTTGAGCACCTCGCCCGCCGTACGGCTGAACGCGATCGAGTTCCGGTTCGTGGGGACGAGGTTCGCGCGCTTCATCGTGCCGATGCCCTGGTCGAGATCGGACTTGCCGTCGAGCGAGTCACGCGCCCAGGAGATGCGGCGAGCGGCCATCACCAGACCCTTGGCATACAGATTCGTGCGGATGATGCCCGCGTGGTACGCCTCGACGGCCAGGATGCCGGCAGCCGCCTCCAGGAACGTCTTGTTGCTGATCAGCGGCGCAGCGCCCTTGTAGGCCGTGACGCCGACGTCTTCGAAGATGAACGCAGCCAGGAGGAAGTTGTTCTCGTTGGCGTACGGGTCGAAGGTCTGCTTCGGGCCGATCAGGCCGGCCGCGCGAGCGGCGGCCGTGAAGCTCTTCTTGATGTCGATCTTGGGGCGAGCCACCTTCGCCGGGCCCAGCGCCGAGCGCAGGAACTTGACGTGGTTGATCTCGTCGGCTGCGATCTCACGGGCGTAGGACCGCACGGCCTTCGAGGAGAACTTGACTTCGCGCCCCCCGATGACGCCGCCGCGGCGGCTGGCCCGGTGTCGAACTTTCTTTCTCGGCCTCGGCGCCGCGTGGCGGCTGCGCCGCGGTCGGTAGCCTGCGCGGGTGCCTGCTGAGCTGACCGTCGCCGAGGTCGTGGCGACCATCCATCAGATGTACGACCCTGCCCGCGCGGAGGCCTGGGACGCCGTCGGGCTGGTGACCGGCGACCCCGCCTCGCCGGTACGGCGCGTGCTGTTGGCCGTGGACCCGGTGCAGTCGGTGATCGACGAGGCCGTGGCATGGGGAGCCGACCTGCTGGTCGTGCACCACCCGCTGCTGCTGAATGCCGTGCACTCGGTGGCCGCGACGACGCCCAAGGGACGGGCCGTCCACACCCTGGTCCGTGCGGGTATCGCCTTGCTGGTGGCGCACACCAACGCGGACGCGCCCGTGGCCGGCGTCTCCGACGCCATGGCGCAGGCCTTCGGTCTGGTCGACCCACGTCCCGTCGAGCCGGCTCCGGCGCCGTCGCTGGACAAGCTCGTCGTGTTCGTGCCGCACGGCGATGCGGCGCGGGTGGGCGAAGCCCTCACCGACGCCGGCGCCGGACGGATCGGTGACTACGACCGCTGCACGTTCAGCTCGACCGGGATCGGCGCCTTCGCGCCGGGCCCCGGTGCCCACCCCACCGTCGGTGTCGTCGGCCGTCTGGAGCAGGTGCCGGAGACGCGGCTCGAGATGGTGGTGTCACGAGACCGCCGGGCGGCGGTGCTGGACGCACTGAGGTCCAGCCACCCGTACGAGGAACCCGCGTTCGACCTGCTCGAGATGGCCGAGCTGCCCGGTGACTCCGGTCACGGACGGATCGGCCGGTTGGCCGTGCCCAGCACGCTGGCGGCCTTCTGCGAGTCCGTGGTGTCGTCCCTGCCCGCTACCCGCAGCGTGGTGCGTGTCCTGGGCGACCTGGAACGCCGGGTGGAGACCGTCGCGCTGTGCGGCGGCTCGGGCGACTTCCTCCTCGACGCCGTGCGCAGGAGCGGGGCCGACGCCTACGTGACGTCGGACCTGCGGCACCATCCGGCCTCGGAACTGGCTGAGCATGCGGCTGCACCCGCGCTGATCGACGTGCCGCACTGGGCTGCCGAGTCGCTGTGGCTGCCGGTGGTGCAGGCACGGCTGCACTCGAGGCTCGGCCCGCGGGGCACTACGGTGGAGAGCCAGGTGTCGAGGATCGTCACCGATCCGTGGACGAGCCACCTGCCGATGCCCTGACGAGGAGCCCGCCCTGAAAGCCGATCCGTTCGCCCAGCTCAGCCTGCTCGACGTGCAGAGCGTCGACAGCACTCTGGGACAGCTCGCGCATCGCAAGCAGACCCTGCCCCAGCACGCACAGATCGCCGAGCTGAACCAGCAGCGCAGCCAGCTCGAGCGTCGCCGGGTCGAGCTGGAGACGCAGGTCTCCGATCACACCCGTGAGCAGCGGCGAATCGACGCCGACGTGGAGCAGGTGCGCGCTCGCCGTGAACGCACCCAGCTTCGCCTCGACACCGGCGCGGTCGGGTCGCCAAAGGAGCTCGAAGGACTCCAGCACGAGCTGGTCGCGCTCAACCGCCGCATCTCGTCCCTGGAGAACGAGGAGCTGGAGTTCATGGAGCAGCTCGAGACCGAGCAGGCCGAGCTCGACTCGGTCCGGGCGGGGCTGCAGGAGGTCGATCAGCGGGTTGGCGTGCTCGCATCCGAGCGCGACCTGGCCGCCGGTGACATCGACGTCGCGGTGCAACAGCACCTCGACGAGCGTGCACGACTGGTCGGCTCACTGCCCGAGCAGCTGGTCACGGCGTACGAGAAGTCGAGGGCCCAGCACGGTGGTATCGGTGCTGCGGCACTGGTCCGTCGTGCGTGCGAGGGCTGCCGGCTGGAGCTGAACGCCGGCGACATGGGTGAACTGACGAGGTCCCCCATCGAGGAGGTGCTGCGCTGCCCCGAGTGTGGACGGATCCTGGTCCGTACCCCGGAGTCGAGTCGGTGAGCTCGCCGGGCCGAGTGATCGTCGAGGCTGACGGCGGCGCCCGAGGCAACCCCGGGCCGGCGGCGTACGGCTCGCTGCTGCGCGACGCGGGGACGGGTCGTGTCATCGCCGAACGCGCGGAGGCCATCGGCACGGCGACGAACAACGTGGCGGAGTACCGCGGCCTGCTGGCCGGCTTGGAGCTCGCGCGCGAGTACGCACCGGATGCCGCCGTCGAGGTCCGGATGGACTCCAAGCTGGTCATCGAGCAGATGGCCGGCCGCTGGAAGATCAAGCACCCGGACATGAGGGCCATCGCGATCGCTGCCAGCCGGGTGCTGCCCGCGGACGTCACCTGGACCTGGGTGCCGCGCGAGCGCAACTCGGCGGCCGACACGCTGGTCAACGCAGCGTTGGACGAGGTGATGGGCAAGCGCACCCGTGCGTCGGCGCGCCGGGTCGAGCCCGACGTCGACGACCCGCGCCGCTACCGCAACCCGATGGTGGGGTGGCGGCAGGAGGAGTCGGGTCCACCCACCACGCTCGTCCTGCTGCGCCACGGCGTCACCGACCGCACGGTGGCCAGGCTGTTCTGCGGATCGGGTGGATCCGATCCGGGCCTCAACGACCTCGGTCGCGAGCAGGCCGCCCGGGCCGGCGCCTGGCTGCGGCGACGGGGCGGCATCGACGTGGTGGTGAGCTCCCCGCTGCGGCGCACCCGTGAGACCGCGGCCATCGTGACGGAGGGCCTGGCTCTGCCGGTCACCCTCGACGACGGGCTCGCCGAGGCCGCCTTCGGCGAGTGGGACGGACTGACGTTCGACCAGGTCCGTGACCGGTATCCCGCAGACCTCGAGACCTGGCTCTCCTCGCCGCAGGCCGCTCCCACCGGCGGGGAGAGCTACCCGAGCGTCCACCGGCGGGTGCAGGCGGTCAAGGCACGCCTGATGCTCGCACACCCGGGCCGGACGATCCTCGCGGTGAGCCACGTGACCCCGATCAAGATGCTGACCCGCGACGGCCTGGACGCCCCGATGCACGTGATCCACCGGCTGCAGATCGCACCCGCGTCGTTCACCACGATCAGCTGGTGGGCCGATGGGATCTCGGCGCTGCAGCAGCTGTCGTACGTCCCGGAGTCGAATCCAGGGCCAGGTCCGCAACGGCCACCGGAACCTGGATCGGCGGTCACCTAGGCTGGCGACCGACCGCCCACGGCCCGAGGGAGCGCCAGATGCCGAGGATCCGCCCGCTCGCGGGGGAGCACACCGACCGGGAGTTCACCGATGGGGTGGCTGCCATCCTCGCCGACCTCGAGCTGCCGGTGGACTTTCCCGCGGATGCGCTCACCGAGGCGCAGGCTGTGGTCCGCGAGGTGGCACTGCCCGACGCGGACCACACGGACAAGCCGTTCGTGACCATCGACCCACCCGGTGCTCGCGATCTGGACCAGGCCGTGTTCATCGAGCGCGACGGCGGCGGTTTCGTCGTCTGGTACGCCATCGCCGACGTCGCAGCGTTCGTGCGCCCCGGGGGCGCGCTGGCCCTCGAGGCGCAGCGTCGCGGCGAGACGGTGTACGCCCCCGATCGCCGTCTCCCGCTGCACCCGCCGGTGATCAGCGAGGAAGCCGCGAGCCTGCTGCCGGGCCAGGAGCGATCAGCCCTGGTGTGGGAGCTTCGGCTCGACGACGTCGGCGAGCTCACCCACGCGCACGTCGAAAGGGGACGGGTCCGCAGCCGGGCACAGTACGAGTACGCCGCTGTCCAGCGGGCCCTGGACGACGAGCGCGCCGACGAGGTGTTCGAGCTGCTGCGCACGGTCGGGCTGCTGCGCCTCGAGCTCGAGCGGGAGCGGGGCGGCGTCAGCCTGGCTCTGCCCGACCAGGAGGTGGTCGTGCTCGATGGTCACTGGTCGCTGGCGTACGCAGCACGCCTCCCGGTCGAGCAGTGGAACGCCGAGATCTCGCTGCTGACCGGCATGGCGGCCGCCCAGCTGATGCTCTACGCCGAGGTGGGCATCGTGCGCACCCTGCCCGAGCCGAGCCGGCGTACGGTGGCGCGACTGCGGCGCACCGCGGCGGCCCTGGCGATCGACTGGCCGCAGCCGATGGACTACCCCGACTTCGTCCGTACCCTGCGCCCGGACCAGCCCGAGCACGCCGCCATGATGCGCTCCTGCGCCTCGCTGCTGCGCGGGGCCGGGTACGTGAACTTCCAGGGCGGGGTGCCCGAGCAGCCCGGCCACGCAGCTCTCGCCACGACGTACGCCCACGCCACAGCGCCGTTGCGCCGCCTGGTGGACCGCTACGTCGGGGAGGTGTGCCTGGCGCTGTGCGCCGACCGTGAGGTCCCGCGGTGGATCACCAGCGAGCTGTCCGAGCTGCCGGCGACGATGGCCGGCACCCGCCGGCGCGTGGCCGCCTTCGAGCGTGCGGTGCTCGACCTGGTGGAGGCAGGCCTGCTCGCCGACCGGGTGGGCGAGACCTTCGCTGCGGTCGTCGTCGAGATCGAGGACGACGACGCGCGCCGCGGGGTGGTCGTGGTGCGTGATCCGGCGGTGGAGGCCCCGGTGCGTTCCGCCGAGCCGCTGCCGCTGGGCAAGGAGCTGCAGGTCCGCCTCGTGGTCGCCGACCCGGAGGCCCGGCGGGTGGTGTTCGATCTCGACGTCCAGGACCAAGGGCTAGGCTGTCGGACGGACGAGCCGGCCGGGCGGCCGCGTCGGGCTCCCTCGCGGGTGCTCGCCGAGGAAGGTCCGGACTCCGCACAGCAGGGTGGTGGGTAACACCCACCCGAGGTGACTCGCGGGACAGTGCCACAGAGACAGACCGCCAGCGGCCCGTACGGACCTTCGGGTGCGTACGGGTGCGGGTAAGGGTGAAACGGTGGTGTAAGAGACCACCAGCGCTCCGGGTGACCGGGGCGGCTGGGCAAACCCCACCTGGAGCAAGGCCAGGAGGGCGACGGGAGACCGTCGCCTGCGCAGGCGTTCGAGGGCTGCTCGCCCGAGCCTGCGGGTAGGCCGCACGAGGGCACCGGCAACGGTGCTCCGAGATGGATGGTCGCCGGGGCGCGTCAGCGCTCGCACAGGATCCGGCCTACAGGCCGGCTCGTCCCTCACCCGACGACCGCCCGGCCGACGCCGGGGCCGGGGTCTCACTGCTGGGACAGCGTGAGGATCTCCGCGCCGCCGGCGGTGATCAGGATCGTGTGCTCGAACTGCGCGACCCGCGACTTGTCCTTCGTGGTCACCGTCCATTCGTCCTCCCACAGGTCCCACTCGTGGGTGCCCAGGCTCAGCATCGGCTCGACCGTGAAGGTCATGCCCGCCTCGATCACGGTGTCGAAACGCGGCTCGTCGTAGTGCGGGATCACCAGCCCGGAGTGGAACGCCGTGCCGATGCCGTGACCGGTGAAGTCGCGGACCACGCCGTAGCCGAAGCGCTTGGCGTACATCTCGATGACCCGGCCGATCACGTTGACCTGACGCCCCGGCCTGGCGGCACGGATGCCGCGCAGCGTCGCCTCGTGGGTGCGCTCGACGAGCAGCCGGCTCGGTTCGTCCACGTCGCCGACCAGGTACGTCCGGTTCGTGTCACCGTGGACGCCGTCGAGGAAAGCGGTGACGTCCACGTTCACGATGTCGCCGTCCTCCAGCGGGCGCTCATCCGGGATGCCGTGACAGACCACCTCGTTGACGCTCGTGCAGACCGACTTGGGGTAGCTGCGGTAGCCCAACGTCGAGGGGTACGCCCCGTGCGAGACGAGGAACTCGTGGGCGAAGCGGTCGACGTCGTCGGTCGTCACGCCCACGTCGATGACGGTCGCGACCAGGTCGAGCGCCTGTGCGGCCAGGCGACCGGCGGCGCGCATCCGGGCGATCGTATCGGCGTCCTTGACCTCGCTGCCGTGGAACGCCGCGGGCGCCGGCTTGTCGACGTACTCCGGACGCGGGATCGACGCTGGGACCGCACGGCGGGGGGAGACGCGGGCAGGGACGAGGACGCTCACGCGGCAATCCTAGGTCGAAGGCGCAGCACCCTCGGGTACGGCAGGATGATCGCAACGTTGCGACGGGAGGGAACATGACAG
Source organism: Actinomycetota bacterium (assembly GCA_030859165.1). Taxonomy (GTDB): domain Bacteria; phylum Actinomycetota; class Actinomycetes; order Propionibacteriales; family Nocardioidaceae; genus JACCXZ01. The sequence continues at coordinate 20,835 of JALZKQ010000027.1, read as the reverse complement.
GCAGGTACTACTGGTCGCTGAACGACCGCCGGGTGGTCACCGAGGAGGACGGGGTCAAGGCCGCCGACCGCTTGGGTCCGTACGACACCCGGGACGAGGCCGAGCACGCCCTGGAGACGGTCGCCGCCCGCAACGAGGCGTGGGAGGAGGAGGAGGAGCGAGAGGACTGACCCTTCGGCCCGTCGGAAGTCGACGATGGGACCGGGCGGCCGCAGGCGTCAGCTCTCGAACTCGTGCTCCGGGCCCGGGAACGAGCCGTCGGCCACCTCGCCGGCGTACGTGTGCGCCGCGCGTAGCAGCTCGCCGTGCAGGTCGGCGTACTGCTTGACGAACCGCGGCAGCCGACCGGTGCGCAGCCCGGCCATGTCCTGCCAGACCAGCACCTGGGCGTCGGTGCCGGGTCCGGCGCCGATGCCGATCGTCGGCACCGGGAGGGCCTGGGTCACCTCGGCCGCGACCGTCGACGGGACCATCTCCATCACGACGGCGAAGGCCCCGGCCTCGGCGAGCGCTCGGGCGGACTCCAGCAGCTCCGCCGCGGCGCCACCGCGCCCCTGCACCCGGTAGCCGCCCAGGCTGTGCTCGGCCTGCGGGGTGAACCCGACGTGCGCCATGACCGGGATGCCCGCGTCGCTGAGCAGCCTGACCTGCGGCACCACGGCGATTCCACCCTCGAGCTTGACGGCGTGGGCGCCGGCCTCCTTCATGAAGCGCACCGCCGTGTGGAACGCCTGCTCCGCGCTCGCCTGATAGGAGCCGAACGGCAGGTCGGCGACCACGAGTGCGTAGCGGACGGAGCGGACCACGGCACGTACCAGGGGGATGAGCTCGTCCACGGTGACCGGCAGGGAGGTCTCGTTGCCGTACACGTTGTTCGAGGCGGAGTCCCCGACCAGCAGGACCGGGATGCCGGCCTCGTCGAAGATCGCGGCGGTGTACTGGTCGTAGGCGGTGAGCATCGACCACTTCTGCCCGCGTTCCTTCATCTGACCCAGGTGATGGACGCGGGTACGACGGCGGCTCGCCGTCGCGGGCTCGTCGCTGCTGCCGTCGGGGGTCGGCTCATCGGGCATGACGGGATCCTCCGGTGCACTCGAGGCGGGTCACAGGTGCTCGCGCCAGGCGTTGGTGATCGGCAGCCGGCGGTCGCGACCGAAGTTGCGCACCGAGATCTTGGGCCCCGGCGGGTACTGCCGGCGCTTGAACTCTGCCCGGTCGACCAGGGTGATGACACGCTCCACCACAGTGGCGTCGTAGCCCAGCTCCGACAGCTGCGCCGTGCCCTGGTCCTGCTCGACGTAGGCGTCGAGCACGGCGTCGAGCAGGTCGTACTCCGGCAGCGAGTCACTGTCGAGCTGGTCGGCTCGCAGCTCGGCGCTCGGTGGCTTGCTGATCGTGTTCTCCGGGATCGGCGGGGTGTCGCCCCGCCGGACCGCTTCGGCGTTGCGCCAGCGCGCCAGGTCCCACACCAGCGTCTTGGGAACGTCCTTGATGGGGGCGTACCCGCCGACTGCGTCGCCGTAGATCGTGGAGTAGCCGGTCGCCAGTTCCGACTTGTTCCCGCACGCCAGCACCAGGTGTCCGTGCTGGTTGGACAGGGCCATCCAGATGACTGCGCGGACGCGGGCCTGCAGGTTCTCGGCGGCGAGGCCGTCGACCTGGACCTCCCGCTCGAAGGCGTCGACGATCGGTGCGATCGCGACGGTCACGAGCGACAGGCCGGTACGCCGGGCCAGCTCGGCGGCGTCGCTGCGGGAGTGCTCAGTCGACCAGGCGGACGGGTTCGAGACGCCATGGACGTTCGAGGCGCCGATCGCGTCGCAGGCGATCGTCGCCACCACCGTGGAGTCGATCCCACCGGACAGGCCCATCAGGACCGAGGCGAACCCGTTCTTGCGCACGTAGTCACGCAGCCCGAGCGTGACGGCGGCGTAGACCTCGCCCAGGTCGTCCAGCCGCGGCTCCTGGCGTACGGGAAGCGACTGGCGAGGCGGCAGCGGGAGTGACCCGATCACTGTGCGCTGGACCCGTAGTCCGCCGAAGCGGGCGTCGGGGTCGGGCATCGGTGCCGTGGCGGCGGGCAGCTCGAGGTCCACGACGAGCAGCTCCTCGCTGAACTGCCCGGCACGTGCGACCAGCCCGCCGGCGGCGTCCACCACGATCGAGTCGCCGTCGAAGACCAGCTCATCCTGACCGCCCACCAGGTTCACGTACGCCACTGCGGCGTCGGCCTCGCGTGCCCTCCTGGCCACGAGGTCGAACCGGTGGTCGTCCTTGGCGCGCTCGTACGGCGACGCGTTGATCACCAGCAGCAGCCCGGCCTCGGCCGCCCTCGCCGCGACGGAGGGGCCGTCCTGCCAGATGTCCTCGCAGATGGCGAGCGCCACGTCGACCTGGTGCACCTGCACGACCTGCAGGGTGTCACCCGGCACGAAGTAGCGGGCCTCGTCGAAGACGCCGTAGTTCGGCAGGTGGTGCTTTGCCGAGCGCGCAGCCAGGTCCCCGCCGGTCATGACCGCGGCCGCGTTCAGCGGGGACCCGTGTGGAACGCCGAGCCGAGGCGCGGACTCCTCGGCCCGGTCCAGGTATCCGACGACGACCACCAGCTCGGCGAGCCCCTCGTCGGCGAGACGGCGCGCCAGGTCGGCCGCGTTGCGCTGTGACGCCTGGGCGAACGACTCTCGTAGCGCGAGATCCTCGATCGGGTAGCCGGCGAGCATCAGCTCGGGGAAGGCCACGACATGAGCCCCCTCGGCCCGGGCGCGGCGCGACCACTCGACGACGAGGTCGGCGTTGCCGGTGAGGTCGCCGACGGTGGGGTTGACCTGGGCCAGCGCGATTCGCAGGTGTGGCACGCCTCGACACTAGTGCGGGCATCCGGAACTTGTCGCTGCGCTCGACGTAGGCGACGAGGCAGTAGCACGAGCCGCCGAGCCGTCACACCGCCGAGACGACACGCCTGCGAGACTGACGGGATGGGCAAGCAAGAGGACTTCGTGCTGCGGGCGCTCGAGGAGCGTGACGTCAGGTTCGTACGACTGTGGTTCACCGACGTGCTCGGCTTCTTGAAGTCCGTCGCGGTGGCCCCGGCCGAGCTCGAGTCGGCCTTCGAGGAGGGGATCGGTTTCGACGGGTCGGCGATCGAGGGGTTCGCACGGGTGCACGAGTCCGACATGCTGGCCCGGCCCGACCCGACGACGTTCCAGATCCTGCCGTGGCGTGGAGAGGGCCCCGCGACCGCACGGATGTTCTGCGACATCCTGCTGCCGGACGGCAGTCCGTCCTTCGCCGACCCGCGGCACGTGCTCAAGCGTGCGCTGTCCAAGGCGGCCGACCTCGGGTTCACCTTCTACACCCACCCGGAGATCGAGTTCTTCTTGTTCAAGAACGCCCACGATCCCGGCGGCTCGCCGGTCCCGGTGGACCACAGCGGCTACTTCGACCACACGGCGCAGGGCATCGGACAGGACTTCCGGCGCGAGCTGATCACCGTGCTCGAGGCGATGGGGATCTCGGTGGAGTTCAGCCACCACGAGGGTGCGCCGGGCCAGCAGGAGATCGACCTGCGCTACGCCGACGCGCTGTCCACAGCCGACAACATCATGACGTTCCGGACCATCGTGCGCGAGGTGGCGCTCAGCCAGGGCATCTACGCCTCGTTCATGCCCAAGCCGTTCGCGGACCACCCCGGCTCGGGCATGCACACCCACGTGTCGCTGTTCGAGGGCGACAGCAACGCGTTCTACGAGGCCGGCGCGGAGTACCAGCTGAGCAGGACCGGGCGCTGCTTCATCGCCGGGCTCCTGCAGCACGCCGCCGAGATCACCGCGGTCACCAACCAGTGGGTCAACTCCTACAAACGGCTGGTCGGCGGAGGGGAGGCGCCGTCGTACGTCAGCTGGGGGCACAACAACCGCTCGGCACTGGTGCGGGTCCCGATGTACAAGCCGGCCAAGGGCGCCTCGACGCGCGTCGAGCTGCGATCCATCGACTCCGCCTGCAACCCGTACCTCTCCTACGCGCTGATCATGGCGGCGGGCATGAAGGGCATCGAGGAGGAGTACGCGCTGCCCCGCGAGGCCGAGGACGACGTGTGGGGCCTGTCGGAGGGGGAGCGTCGCGCCCTGGGGATCGCGCCGCTGCCCAAGAACCTCGACGAGGCGATCGGGCTGATGGAGAGCAGCGACCTCGTGGCCGAGACGCTCGGCGAGCACACCTTCGAGTTCTTCCTGCGCAACAAGCGCCAGGAGTGGACGGACTACCGACGCCAGGTCACCCAGTACGAGCTGGACCGGCTGCTGCCGGTGCTCTAGCCTCCTCGCCGAGATCCGACCTGGTGGTCACGCAAGACCGGCACGCTGACCAGCAACTCGGATCTCGGCGTAACCTCGGGTCCGTGGTGAGCGAGGCGTCGTCGCGGGTAACGAGCCCGCAGGCCCGACTGGCTCGGATGGGGTTTCTCGACGCCGCCCGGTCCCACGATCACCTGCTCGCGGTGTGTGGTGCGACCGACGAAGTCCCGCAGGCGCTCGCCGAGGCGCTCGCTGCCGCGCCCGACCCGGATCTGGCCGCGACCGCCCTCGACTCCCTGGCCGCCGCGTGCGCTCCAGGACAGCTGCTGTCACGGCTGCTTGCGGACCTGCGACACCTGGAGCGTCTCGCGGTGGTCCTGGGCACCAGCTCCGCGCTGGGCGACTTCCTGGTACGCCACCCCGAGCTGGTCGAGGAGCTGGCCGACCCGGCGCTGGACGGCGAACGTCCCTCGCTCGAGGAGGTCCGTGCCGGGCTGCTGCGCGCAGTCGGCGCCGATCCGCAGGCCCGGGCGCCCGCAGCCAGGCTCGACGAGGCGGCCGGCGCCGACGCGCTGCGGGTCGAGTACTACCGCCGTCTGGTACGGCTGGCGGCCCGCGACCTCACGGGTGTCTGGCAGGTGGACCAGGTCGGGCCCGCTCTCGCTGACCTCGCCGGCGCCACGGTCGAGGCCGCGCTCGCGCTGGCCCGCCCGGTGGTGGGCGAGTCCGCCGCGGACTGTCGGCTGGCCGTGATCGGGATGGGCAAGACCGGCGGGCGCGAGCTCAACTACGTGAGCGATGTCGACGTCGTCTTCGTGGCCGAACCGGTCGAGGGCGCGGATGAGGCGCGAGCGATGCGGGCAGCCACCCGGCTGGCCTCTACCACGATGCGCCTGTGCTCGGCGCACACGGCCGAGGGCACGATCTGGGAGGTCGACGCCAACCTGCGCCCGGAAGGCCGGTCCGGTCCGCTGGTGCGCAGCCTGGACAGCCACGTGGCCTACTACTCCACCTGGGCCAAGACCTGGGAGTTCCAGGCGCTGCTGAAGGCGACCCCGATCGCCGGTGACGCCGAGCTCGGACGTCGCTATACCGACCTGATCAGCCCGATGGTGTGGCTGGCCTCGGAGCGCGAGGGGTTCGTGGCCGACGTGCAGGCCATGCGTCGCCGGGTGGTCGACCACATCCCCGCCGCCGAGGCCGACCGCCAGCTGAAGCTCGGACCGGGCGGCCTGCGCGACGTCGAGTTCGCCGTCCAGCTGCTGCAGCTGGTGCACGGGCGCGGGGACGAGTCGCTGCGCAGCCCCAGCACGCTGGTGGCCCTGCAGGCCCTCACCGACGGAGGGTACGTGGGCCGCGAGGACGGAGCGGCGCTCGCCGCGGCGTACCGGTTCCTTCGTTGCCTCGAGCACCGCATCCAGCTGTTCCGACTGCGGCGTACGCACGTCGTCCCCACGGACGAGGCTGACCTGCGGCGCCTCGGCCGTAGCCTGCAGATGACCGGTGACCCGGTCGCGGAGCTCAACGCGCAATGGCGTCGGCTCGGGCGCGAGGTGCGCCGGATCCACGAGAAACTGTTCTACCGGCCGCTGCTGTCCGCGGTGGCGGCGCTGCCAGGTGAGGGGTTGCGGCTGGGAACGCAGGCAGCCCAGGCTCGGCTGACCGCACTCGGGTACGCCGACCCGCGTGGAGCGCTCGGCCACATCGAAGCACTGTCCTCGGGGGTATCACGGCGCTCGGCGATCCAGCGTCAGCTGCTGCCGGCGATGCTGGGCTGGTTCGCCGACGGTCCCGCCCCGGATGCCGGTCTGCTCGCGTTCCGACAGCTCAGCGACAGCCTAGGCTCCACCCACTGGTTCCTGCGGCAGCTGCGCGACGAGTCCGAGGCAGCCCAGCAGCTGGCACGTGTTCTCGGATCGAGCCGCTTCGTCGCCGACATGCTGACCAGGGCACCTGAGGTCGTGGCGATGTTCGGCAAGGAACACGAGCTGACGCCTCGCTCGCGCGACACGCTCTGCTCGGAGATGACAGCAGCGGCTCGGCGCCATCACGAACCGGTCGAGGCCATCCGTGCGGTGCGCACGATGCGCCGCCGCGAGCTGGCGCGGGTGGCGGTGCGCGACGTCCTCGGCGGTCTGGCGGTCGAGGACGCCGCCGAGGCACTCACCGACGTGACCGTGGCCACGCTGTCCGGAGCGTTGTCCGCAGCGATCGCGTCGGTGGAGAGCGAGCGACGTGGGCCGCTGTCGACCCGGATAGCCGTCGTGACCATGGGACGGCTCGGCGGGCACGAGACGGGCTACGGCAGCGACGCCGATGTCATGTTCGTGCACGTCCCGCATCCGGGGGTGGAGGACAAGCAGGCCACGGAGGCCGCGTACGCGGTCGCCCAGGAGCTGCGGCGCATGCTGGGGATGGCCGGTGCGGGACCGCCGCTGGAGGTGGATGCGGGCCTGCGGCCCGAGGGGACGCAGGGGCCGCTGGCTCGCACGCTGTCGTCGTACGCCGCCTACTACCGCCGGTGGAGCCAGGTCTGGGAGGCACAGGCTCTGCTGCGAGCCGACCCGGTCGTGGGTGACGCCGAGGTCTGCACCGAGTTCGCGGCACTGATCGACCCATTGCGCTACCCCGAAGGCGGGCTCAGTCGCGACGACGTCGTCGAGATCCGGCGGATCAAGGGCAGGATAGACGCGGAGCGGCTGCCCCGGGGAGCTGACCCCGCGACCCACCTCAAGCTCGGGCGAGGGGCACTCGCCGACGTGGAGTGGACCGTACAGCTTCTGCAGCTGCGGCACGCGCACGAGGTGACCGGACTGCGCACCACCCGTACGCTGCCGGCGCTGCAGGCAGCGGTGGACGCTGGGCTCGTCGACCAGCCGGATGCTCAGGCGCTGGCCGACGCGTGGCGCTCGTGTTCGCGCCAGCGCAACGCGATCATGCTCGTGCGCGGGCGAGCCTCCGACCAGCTGCCCTCAGCGGCAACGGATCGGGCAGCGGTGGCGGTGCTGCTGGGATACGGTCCGGACGAGGCCGAGCGGATGCTAGACGAGCACCTGCGCACCACCCGCCGGGCGCGCTCGGTGGTGCAGCGACTGTTCTGGGACTGACTGTTCTTGAACGGGGCGGACGCCCTGCGGAACGGATCTTCGCTCTCGTGGCTCAGGAGGCGGCCGCGATCGCGCTGGTGCGCTGCAACAGGTTCTCCCGCTCGCCGGTGTTCAGGCCGCCCCAGACACCGTACGGCTCACGGACGGTGAGGGCGTGCTGCAGGCACTGCTCGATCACAGGGCAGCGAGCGCAGAACGACTTGGCGGCTGCTTCGCGGCCCCGCCGGCGGGGACCGCGCTCGGACTCGGGGGAGAAGAATGTCTCCGGGTCCACCTCGTGACAGGCCCCTTCGTACTGCCATTCGTAGGATCCGATGAGCGGCTTCGGCAGCCGAGCGATGCTGGCCATGTCGATCTCCTCGAGTGGCGATGGTGCGTGCCCGAGAACCTACTCAGAACCGATGCAATACACAACCCTCCCGAGCGTGAAACTTGTGCAACCGTCCGTTGGAATGGCGAACGGCGAGGGGAGCGGACAGACTGCACAGATGCCCGATAGCGAAGCCGGAAGGAGCCAGCGCGGCGCCGTCGACGATGCCGCAGGCGGTCCCGGGACGGGCTCGGGCGAGTCCACTGGGCTGCTGTGGGGTGTCGGAGCCGTGTCCGCGAAACTCGACATCGCCCGGCCGACGTTACGGACCTGGGACCGGCGATACGGTCTGGGTCCGAGCCTGCGCACCCCCGGCGGACATCGCCGCTACACCGCCGCCGACGTGTCGCGCATGCAGTTGATGAACCGGTTGCTCGACACCGGGGTGGCGGCTGCCCAGGCAGCCCAGGTGGCGTGCACCGCAACCGACGACGAGCTCGCCGTCGGTGCGTCGCCGACCCGGACGACGCGCCGTGCCGGCAACCGGCGCCGGGCGTCGGGCACGGTCGGGACCCTCGTCCGGGCGGCCAAGGACCTGCAGGCAGAGGAGCTTGCTCGTTGTGTCTCCGTGCAGCTGCAGCGACGCGGCGCGGTCGAGGCCTGGGAGCACGTGTTCGCGCCCTTCCTCATCGAGATCGGGCAGCAGTGGACGCTGGGGGAGTTCGGGATCGCATCCGAGCACCTGGCCAGTGGTGTGCTCGCCGCGGAGCTGCGTGCCTTCTCCATGCGACACCGCAGCCAGCGCCCGGTGGCGGGACGGGTCATCCTGACCTGCGCCGAGGACGAGCAGCACGTGCTTCCGGTGTTCGCCATCGAGGCGGCGCTGGCCGAAGGCAGGATACCCACGCTCGTCCTGGGGGCGCGGGTGCCGGCCAAGGTGCTGCACCGGGCCATGGTTGCCCGTCGGCCGGCCGTGGTCTTCGTCTGGGCCTCCATGGCGCAGACCGCCGACGCCGACCCGCCGCGCAGGTTCGACCCCCAGGTGTCGCCCCATGTGCTGCTCGGTGGTCCCGGGTGGGACGCCAACGCCATCTACCCCTACGGAGGTGTGCCCGTCGAGCGGGTGGTCGACCTCGGCCAGACGGTGTCGCGGATCGAGCGCATCCTGCAGTCCTGAGCCAGCTGCCCGTCCGGTCCGGGGCCCCTGGCTCAAGCCGGCAGACGGGCGATCTGCAGTTGGCTGACGCCGAGATAATTCGTGCGGAACCCCGCCTCGCAGTAGGCAAGGTAGAACTCCCACATCCGACGGAAGGTCGCGTCGAAGCCGCGCTGCTCGATCTCCGGCCAGGCAGCCACGAAGCGCTCACGCCACAGCCGCAACGTCTGCCCGTAGTGCCACCCGAGGTCGCGGCGCTCGACCACGCGCAGCCGTGTGTGGTCGGCCAACGTCTCCTCGATGGCCTGCAGGGACGGGATCAGGCCACCGGGAAAGATGTACTTGTGGATCCAGCCGTAGGACCGGCGCGTCGCGCGCATCCGGTCGTGGCCCATGGTGATGGCCTGGATCGCCACCTTGCCGCCGGGTGCGAGCAGTCGGTCGATGGTGGCGAAGTACGTCGGCCAGAACTTCTCGCCCACCGCCTCGATCATCTCGACGCTCACGACGGCGTCGAAGGTCCCCTCCACGTCTCGGTAGTCACACAGGCGCACCTCGACGAGGTCCTCGAGGCCGGCGGCAGCGACCCGCTCGATGGCGTACGCGGCCTGCTCCCGGCTGATGGTGATCGACGTGACCCGGGCGCCGCGCTGCGCAGCCCGGATCGCCAGCGCCCCCCAACCGGTGCCGATCTCCAGCAACGTCGTGCCGTCGCCGACACCGGCGTAGTCCAGCATCCCGTCCGTCTTGCGCTCCTGGGCGGCCTGCAGGTCCAGGGCGTCGAGGTCGGCGACGTGGTCGGGGAACCAGGCTGAGGAGTACGTCATGGAGTGGTCGAGGAACTGCGCGAACAGGTCGTTGGACAGGTCGTAGTGGCGCGAGATGTTGCGCAGCGCACCGTTTCGGGTGTTCTCCTCGTGGGCGGGCAGCCGCTCCTCGACGACGCCCCGCAGCGCCTGCAGCGGCTTGGGCACCAGATGCGCCATCCGTGCCGCGAACGGCTCGAGGAGATCCGCGAGGTCCGTGTCGTCGCCGGTCGTCCAGTCACCGGCCATGTAGGCCTCGCCGACGCCGATCTTGACGTCGTTGCCGATGCGGGCGAACACCTCGTCGGGGCGGATCAGCTTCATCTCCGGGGCATCGGCGTCCCCACGGCCCCAGCGCCTGCCGTCGGGAAAGGTGACCTGGATCGGCAGCCGGCGCACCGCGCGGGAGACGATCGCGCGAGCGACGCCGGCGCGGGCCGAGGCGGGCCGGGCGGTGGCGAGGTCCGGCCAACGGACCGGGTCCGGCGCCGGTTCGTCGAGGCGGATGTCGAGCTGGGCAGTCACGAGACGCCCTCCGGTGGAGTGTGGGTGGCTCGGTGGATGACGGGCAGCCGTTTGAGCCAGAGCACCACGCCGTGCAGCCGGATCAGGACGCTGACGCGCTGCGGCATCAGCGGGTGGCGCAGCAGCAGGGACAGCAGTCGTCTGGTGGTCGCCGGGCGTGGACGGCCGACGAACGACGCAGCGAAGACCGGCGCGCCGCCCTGGTGCAGGACGATCGACGTGCTCACGCGTGCCGGGGCCAGCGTCATCCGCAGGTCGTACCCGCCCTCGACGCTGAAGAACGGTGAGACGTAGAACTCCTTGTCGGCCCGGGCGAGCCCGTGCTCGTCCGGACGCAGCAGGTAGGCGTGGCGCTCCCCGTAGGTGTTGTGCACCTCCGCGACGATGCACACGAGCGCACCGTCGCGGTCGTGGCACCAGAAGACACTCAACGGGTCGAAGACGTGGCCGAGGACGCGCGCGTTGGCCAGCATGACGACCCGTCCGGTGACCTCGACGCTGTGCAGGCGGGCGAACTGCACGACATTGGCCTTGATCGTCTCGCGGGGGTCGCCCAGGTGGTCCTGCGCCCGGAAACCGGCGAACGGGCGCAGCCACCAGCGCTGCACGGGCACGTCGTCCAGGTCGACCAGCCACTGGTAGACGGCGTGCCGGAACGCGTGGCGGGTCTGCGTTCGACGAGAGTGCGTGACCTCGCCCTCGACCAGCGCCGGCAACGCCGGGGCTTCGGCCAGCAGCGGGCTCACGACTCCCACCCTGGATCGATCCCGAGATGACGGGCTGCCTGTACGCCCGAGCGGCAGCCGTCCTCGTGGAAGCCCCAGCCGTGATACGCACCGGCGTACACGGTCCTCGCGCTTGCCAGGCGGCCCAGCTCGCGCTGGGCCGCTACCGACTCAGGGGTGTAGACCGGGTGGGTGTACTCCATGCGCGCGAGGACCGACTCCGGGTCGATGCGCTCGGTGGCGTTGAGCGTCACGATGTACTGATCGGAGCCGGTGTGGCCCTGCAGCCGGTTCATCCAGTAGCTGACGACGGTCGCGTCGCGACGCTCGTGGCAGCGGCCCATCCGGTAGTTCCAGGACGAGCGGGCGCGCGGCGCGCGCGGCAGCAACGACTCGTCGGTGTGCAGCACCGTCTGGTTGCGCGAGTACGTGAAGGCCGACAGGACCCGCTTCTCCTCGACGCTGGCGTCACTGAGCAATGCGAGCGCGTCGTCGGCATGGGTGGCGAGCACGACGTGCTCGAACCGGTGCTCGGCGCCTTGCGGGTCGCGCACGAGCACCCCGTCGTCCTCGCGGGCGATCCCTGCGACCGCGACGCCGGCTCGGACGTCGTCCAGGGCGGCCGCTACCCGGTCGACGTACTCCCGTGCGCCACCGACGACCGTGTACCACTGCGGGGAGTCGGTCAGCGTCAGGAACCCGTGGTGGCGCAGGAAGCGGAACAGGTACGCCGCGGGGTACGCCAGCGCGTTCTCGTGGCCGGAGGACCACACGCACGAGACCACCGGGATGGCGTAGTGGTCGACGAAGTAGGCGTCGAAACCATGTAGGTCGAGGAACTCGCCGTACGTCGCGAGGTCGTCCTCCTCGGCGGTGTCGAGGAAGGCGCCGGCGAGCTTCTGGAAGCGCGTGACACCACGCAGCAGGCCTAGGAAGCGACGGTCGGCGATGCGCCGTGGCTGGGCGAAGAGCCCCTTCGCCCCGCGTCCGCCGGCGTACTCCAGCCCGCACCCGTCGCAGTGGATGCTCATGCTCATCTCGGTCGGGTGGATCTCGACGTCCAGCTCTGCGAAGAGCCGCCGCAACAGCGGGTAGGTGCGGTCGTTGTGCACGATGAACCCGCTGTCGACGCCGCGCTGTCGGCCGTCGCTGCCGCGTACGTCGTGGGTGTGGACGTGACCGCCGAGTCGGTCGTCGGCCTCGAAGAGTGTGACCTCGTGGGTCCCGCGTAGCAGGTAGGCGGCGGTGAGGCCGGACACGCCCGAGCCGACCACAGCGACGCGTGGGCGGGTGGGGCCTGGGTGCTTGCTCACGGCTCCATACCTTCGCAGACCATGTGGATGAGCTCATCCGGGACACGGTTGATTCGTCACTCACCCTCTCGCGGATGGGTCGGTCCGGCTCGGACCTTGCCCAGGCCGAGGTCCGCGGCGAGCACACGCACGACATGCTCGAAGTACCTGTCGGGATCCGCCACGGTGCCCACGAAGTGACCGAACAGCTCGAAGGACAGCGTCCCGTAGATCGTGGTCCAGGCAGCCAGCCCGCGCAGGGACAGGGCTGCCGCACGAGCGGTCCCCGGTCCTCGGCCGGATCGTGCCGAGCATCGGCGCCCTGCGCGAGACGGTGTACCAAGCCGGGTCAGCCCGGTCCGCTCGAGACTGCCCTCAGGGGACCCGCGGTCCCTCGACGTCCAGCGCCTCCATCAGGTCCCCGTAGGTCTGCAGCCGGTCGGGGATGTCGCCGCGGTGCACCTGCGTGAGCCCATCGGACTCAATCTCGTCCCAGGTGCGCGGCGTGGCCACCCAGGCGCGTTCGCGTCCGCGCAGCGAGTACGGCACGACCGTGGTCTTGGCGTGGTGGTTCTGGCTCCAGTCCAACAGCACCTTGCCGCCGCGTACCGACTTCTTCATCGACGACACCACCAGCCCGCCCTCCCGCCCCTCGAGCTCGGCAGCCACCGTGCGTGCGTACTCGCGAATCACGTCGGAGCCCTGGGACCCGGCAACGGAGGCGTACAGCTGCAGGCCCTTGCTGCCGCTGGTGACGGGCACCGCGTCGAACCCGTCGGCCGCCAGCCGGTCACGCACGAGCTGCGCCACCTGCGCGCACTGCGCGAGGCCGGCCGGCGCACCGGGGTCGAGGTCGATGACGAGGCGATCGGGGTCCCGCTTGCCCCCGCGTGGTCCGACGCGCCATTGCGGGGCGTGCAACTCCAGGGCCGCCAGGTTCGCCACCCAGACGAGCCCGGCGCGGCCCTCGAGGATCGGGTACGTCACCTCCTCGCGATCGCGGGTGCTGCCCGGGGACTCCAGGGTCACGATGCGGACCCAGTCCGGGCTGCCACGCGGCACGTTCTTCTCGAAGAACACGGTCGAGCCGTCGATGCCGTCGGGCCATCGCTTGCGGGTGACCGGTCGGGCGGCCAGCTGAGGGAGGATCGCGTCGGCCACGACGAGGTAGTGCTCGATGACCTGGTGCTTGGTCGTCCCGTCGCTCGGATAGAGCACCTTGTCCAGATTGCTGACGCGCACCGAGCGCCCTTCGATGTCGAGTCGGGTAGCGGACGGCGGTGACATGGGTCCATGCTGCCTGAAGACGCTCGCGCAGGGGTGCCGAGCCGTGACGAGGGGCCAGAGCATGCGATCGATCTGGAAGGGCGCGGTCTCCTTCGGGCTGGTCAACGTGCCGGTTCGGGTCTTCTCCGCCACCCAGAACCACGACATCCACTTCCACCAGGTGCATGCCAAGGACGGCGGCCGGGTCCGCTACCGGCGTACCTGCAGCGAGTGCGGCGAGGAGGTCGCCTACGCCGACATCGCCAAGGGGTACGAGTCCGACGACGGCAACCTGGTGGTGCTGACCGACGAGGACCTCGCCGGACTCCCGCTGGCCACCGGCAAGGAGATCGACGTCGTGGAGTTCGTCGACGCCGACGAGGTGGACCCGTTGCTGCTCGACAAGAGCTACTACCTGGAGCCCGACGCCAAGGCCATCAAGCCGTACGTCCTGCTGCGCGAGGCGCTGGGCCGGACCGACCGGATGGCGGTGGTCAAGGTCGCCCTGCGCCAGCGCGAGTCGCTCGCGGTGCTGCGGGTCCGCGACGACGTGATCGTCCTGCAGACCATGCTCTGGCCGGACGAGATCCGCAGCCCCGACTTCGGCGTGCTCGACACCGACGTCGCGCTGCGCGACCAGGAGATGGCGATGGCGTCCTCGCTGGTCGAGAGCCTCACCGCTCCGTTCGACGCATCGCAGTTCGAGGACGAGTACTCCGCGGCGGTCAAGACGCTGGTGGAGGCCAAGCTGGAGGGCGGCGACGTCCGGCAGGTCGCCGACACCGAGGACGGGGACGGCAAGGACGCCGAGGTGGTCGACCTGCTCGCCGCCTTGCAGCGCAGCGTGGACGCGGCCAACTCCAAGGGCGCACAGCAGCCCGAGGCCACGCCGGCCGACAGCACGCCGGAGCAGGGCAGCGCTGCAAAGAAGACCGCCAAGAAGGCGCCCGCGAAGAAGCCCGCGGCGAAGAAGGCGCCCGCCAAGACGAGCACCGCCAAGGCGAGCACCGCCAAGGCGAGCACCGCCAAGAAGGCGCCCGCGAAGAAGACCGCGGCAGGCAAGGAGTCTGTCAAGAAGCCCGCGGCCCGCAAGAGCGCCTGACTAGGCGGGGCTCACGTGGACGGTGACGTCCTGCAGCTTCGGGACATCGTGGCGCAGTCGGTTCTGAGCCAGGTGCGCGATGTCGTGCGCCGCGGTGAGGTCGAGGTCCGCGTCGACGTTCAGGCGGGCCTCGGCGTGCAGATGATGACCGATCCACCGCAGGCGTAGCTCGCCGACCCCCCTGACCCCCGCGGTCGTCAGCAACACCTGTTCGGCCTGCTCGACAAGCTGCGGGTCGACCGCGTCCATGAGGCGCCGGTAGATGTCGGTGGCAGCGCCCTTGAGGATCACGAGGATCACGGCGGTGATGGCCACGCCCACGATCGGGTCCGCCAGTGGGAAGCCGGCCATCACCCCGACCGCACCCGCAACCACGGCCAGCGAGGTGAAGCCGTCGGTGCGGGCATGCAGGCCGTCGGCGACGAGGGCGGCCGAGCCGATCGCGCGGCCGACGTTGATGCGCAGGACGGCGACCACCTCGTTGCCCACGAATCCCACCAGCCCGGCCGCCAGCACCCACCCGACGTTCGTGATCTCCTGCGGGTCGAGGAGGCGTCGTACCGACTCGAATCCGGCGACGACCGCGGAGGCTGCGATGGCGGCCACGATGAACACGCCGGCGAGGTCCTCGGCGCGGCCGTAACCGTAGGTGTAGCGCCGAGTCGCGGGCCGGCGGCCGACGACGAAGGCGATCCACAACGGCACCGCGGTGAGGGCATCGGAGAAGTTGTGGATCGTGTCGGCCAGCAGCGCGACCGAGCCGCTGACCACGACGATCACCAGTTGCAACGCTGCGGTGACCGCCAGCAGCACCAGGCTGATCCACAGCGCGCGGATGCCCTGCCGGCTGGACTCGAGCGCCGAGTCGACCGAGTCTGCCGCGTCGTGGCTGTGTGGTCGCACGACCGACATCACGAAGCCCTTCAGTCCTCCGGACGGCCTGTCCTCGTGCCCGTGGTCCCCGGCGTGCCCGTGTCGGTGCCCGTGTTCCCCGGCCTCGTGCTCGTCCTTCATGCGTCGACCCGCGGCCGGGCATGGCCGCGCGGTTGGCCGCCGGCGTGGTGTGCTGGGACGCCCGATCCGGCGTGCTCCGCATGGTGCACACCGTCGAGCACCAGCTGGCGTACGTGATCGTTGTCCAACCGGTAGAACACGGTCGTCGCCTGGCGGCGCGTCGCAACCATCCGTGCCATGCGCAGCTTCGCGAGGTGCTGCGACACCGCGGCTGGCTTCCTGCCCAGCATCGCCGCGAGCGCACCGACCGGCAGCTCGTGGTCCCGCAGGCACCACAGGAGCTGCAGCCGGGTGCCGTCGGCGAGCATCCGGAAGATCTCCACCGCCAGGTCGACCTCATACGCCGGCGGCAGTGGCAGATCAGAGTTGACTGCGTTCATGCGAACATACTGACGTAACGATCCAAGACTGCGTACGACGACCGCAGAGACCAGGATGCTGACATCGTCGCGGCCGGGGACAGCAACTGCTGGCAGCGCGTTGGCTCACCTACGACCGTGACCTGCCCGAGGACCGGGCCAGGGGCATGTGGCTGCTGGGGCCCCGAGTCGGAGCGTCGTCGCAACCGATAACGGTGCGGTCGGTGGTGGGGACCGCGAAGATGAGCGCCAACCACGGGGGAGGAGCCCGGCACGCTGCCGCACGGCTCCACCACCCGGTCGACGGGTACGTGGGTTTGTACGTGATGTACCGCCACCTCTGACCCGCGTGCTCACGAGGGGCCGGACCGTGCCGGCGGTCCGTCCCCTCGTGTCGTGCTACTTGGCCGGTTTGCTCGGCGGCACGATCGTCGTGCTTGCGACCGGCGCGGCCTTCTTGGTCTTCTTGGGCTTGCGGGTCTCGCGACGCTGCTTGTCCTTCGACATGGTCCCCTCCTCGCTTCATCGGGTCGTGATGGAAACGAGTGCTCAGTCCATGATGCGCTCCCGGGTCGGCCACGCCGTCTGCCGCGCCGCAGCCATGCGGTTCGTTGCTCCCACGGTATGCCTCGGGGCAGCCTGACCGCATCCGAGTATGGGCTATTCGCGCGACGCAGTTCTGTCAGTGGTGGCACCTACCGTGGAGTCATGGTAGGGGACGGGCGTGGCGTGGTGGGGGAGCTGGCGGCGATGGCCGCCGCTCTCGCCTGCCCTGCGTCCGCGGCCGATGACCACGAGCGGATCGAGCGGATCAAGGCGCTGGACTGCCTGGCGGCAGCAGCAGCCGCTGCACGGGCGGTAGAGGTCACCGACTTCGTCGAGTCCCAGGAGGCTGCGCGACGCGTGCTGGCGCCGGCCGAGCGCGTCCACGCAAGCCGCGCAGTGGGCGTGGCCGAGCAGGTGGCCCTCGCCCGCTGCGTGTCACCCGCAACCGGAGCCCGCCAGGTCAGCGCCGCACGCGTGCTGGTGCGTGGGCTGCCGCGCACCCACCGGTTGCTCGCTGCCGGGCGCATCTCGGAGTGGACCGCCACGCTGGTGGTGGCAGGCTCACGTGGTCTCGACAACGGGTCGCGCGACGAGCTCGACGCGGAGCTGGAGGCCGAGCTTCCCGGACTCGGACCGCGCGCCGTCGAGTCCCTGGTCCGGCGGATCGCCATCAGACTCGATCCTGAGTCAGCGCTGCGCAGGTCCGGGCTGGCTCGTCGTGAGCGACGGGTCTGGTCCCGACCGGCGCCGGACACGATGGCGGTGGTGTCCGGGTGCGTCCCCGTCGAACAAGGGGTCGCCGCGTACGCCGCCCTCGACCGCGTGGCCCGGTCGATGCGGACCTCGGGGGACGAGCGCTCGCTGGACCAGATCCGTGCCGACCTTTTCGTCCAGCGCCTCACCGGCCAGGTCAGTGCGGACGCGGTCTCCTTCGAGGTGGCAGTCACGATGACCGCCGACGCCCTGCTCGACGGCGACCACGAGCCGGCCGACGTCGGCGACCACGGACCGGTGCCGGCCGCCCTCGCGCGCGACCTCCTGGCTGCCGCGGCCTGCCAAGAGCCGAGCTCTGACGCCGATCGTGTGCGGGTGTTCCTACGCCGGTGGTTCACCGACCCCGTTGACGGCACAGTCACCTCGGTCGACACCGGCCGGCGCCGCTTCGACGGCTTCATGGCCCGGTTCCTGCGCGCACGCGACCGGGTGTGCCGCACACCGGGATGCGAGGCGCCGATCGTCCACCTCGACCACCGGATCCCACACCGGGAGGGCGGCGCCACCAGTGCCGCCAACGGACAGGGGCTCTGCGAGGCGTGCTCCTACACCAAGGAGTCGCCGAGATGGCGCCACCACGTCACCTGGGCCCTGACTCCGCAAGGGGACGTCCAGCGTGTGGCCGTCATCACCACCCCCACGGGCCACACCTACACCTCACGCCCGCCGCCGGTTCCTGGGGCGGTACGACGCAGGCACGGCTCGCCACCGTGCGCAGCGCACCGGCGCAGACCACGGCGCACGCGTTCCGTCGCCGAGCAGCATCTGGCCGACCTGCTCGCCGGCCCGCAACCGCCGTGAGTTCGGCGGTGGCGGACTCTGCGACTTACTCCGCCATGGTCTGGCTCTTCGACACCGCGAAGATGGACCGACGGACCCCGCGTCCCACTCGCGCAGGACCAGGCCGCCGTCCTTCGTCCATCGCGGGCTCGAGCTTGGTCAGGCCGATGCCGGCTTCGAGGCAGGGCTGCGGCATCTCCTGCGTCGACGGCTACGGAGCGTCACCGTAGGAGGCGACTTCCGTGTTAACGGACGCGACGGCGCCGCGCGGGGGACAGCATCGCGCGTGTCGGCCGTGCACGGGCGCGGCCCGTCTCGAAAGGTGACGTCATGAGAGCATGTGGCGCCTGGGTGGCTGCCCTGATGCTTGCTGGTCTGGGGCTCACCGCACCTGCGAACGCAGTGGCCGTGGGCGACGACGGGTGCACGCCCGGGTACTGGAAGAACCACCCGGAGAACTGGCAGGAGGTCAAGCCGGGGGATCTCCTGAAGTTCGACCACAACAGCACGGCCTTCCCCCCGTTCATGCCGACCGACGCTGACCTGGACGGCAGCGGCACGGACGACACCTTCCTGGCCGCCCTGAGCTTCAAGGGCGGGTCCGGTCTCGTCGGTGCCGAACAAATCCTGTTCCGGGCCGCCGTGGCCGCGTGGCTGAACGCCGCGTACGACGACGCCGATGGCTTCGGCTATCCCCTGCGTCGCAAGGATTTCGTTCCGGAGGTGAACGCGGCGATCGCGAGTGGCGACCGGCAGACCATGCTCGACCTCGCGGCCGAGCTGGACGCCCTGAACAACCTTGGCTGCCCACTCTGACGCCAGTGGGTCGCTTAGATGTCGTAGTAGAGCTCGAACTCGTGCGGGTGCGGACGCAGCGAGATCGGCAAGATCTCGTGCTCGCGCTTGAAGTCGATCCACGTCTCGATCAGGTCAGGGGTGAACACGTCGCCCTGTAGCAGGAACTCGTGGTCCCGTTCGAGGGAGTCCAGGACGGCGCCCAGCGACGTCGGCACCATGTCCACGTCGGCTCGTTCGTCCGGGGGCAGCTCGTAGAGGTCCTTGTCGATGGGGGTAGCAGGCTCGATCTTGTTCTTGACGCCGTCCAGCCCGGCCAGCAGCATCGCGGAGAACGCGAGGTAGGCGTTGGCTGACGGATCCGGGCAGCGGAACTCGATGCGCTTGGCCTTCGGGCTGGCCCCGGTGATCGGGATTCGGATGCAGGCCGAGCGGTTGCGCTGACTGTAGACCAGGTTGACCGGGGCCTCGAAGCCCGGCACCAGGCGGTGGTAGGAGTTCACCGTCGGGTTGGTGAAAGCCAGCAGCGACGGCGCGTGCTTGAGGATGCCGCCGATGTAGTAGCGAGCGACGTCCGACAGCCCGGCGTACCCGGTCTCGTCGAAGAACAGCGGCGTTCCGTCCTTCCAGATGGACTGGTGGACGTGCATGCCCGACCCGTTGTCTCCGAAGATCGGCTTGGGCATGAAGGTAGCCGTCTTGCCGGCCGCCCAGGCGGTGTTGCGGATGATGTACTTGAACTTCATGACGTCGTCGGCAGCGTTGAGCATCGAGTTGAAGCGGTAGTTGATCTCCGCCTGGCCGGCGGTGCCGACCTCGTGGTGCTGACGCTCGACGAGCAGACCGGCCGCCTCGAGCTGCTTGCTCATCGTCGCGCGCAGGTCGGCGAAGTGGTCGACCGGGCTGACCGGGAAGTAGCCGCCCTTGTAGCGGACCTTGGACCCCAGGTTGCCGCCCTCCTCCTCCCGTCCGGTGTTCCAGGCGCCGGCGACGGAGTCGATCGAGTAGTAGCCGGTGTTCGACTTGGTCTCGAAGCGCACGTCGTCGAAGACGTAGAACTCCGCCTCGGGTGCGAAGAACGCCGTGTCGCCGATCCCCGTGCTCTTGAGGTAGTTCTCGGCCTTGCGCGCGATGTTGCGGGGGTCGCGGGAGTACGCCTCACCGGTCAGCGGGTCGTGGATGAAGAAGTTGAGCGCCAGTGTCTTGTCCTTGCGGAACGGGTCGACGTACGCGGTGCCCACGTCCGGGAACAGCGCCATGTCCGACTCGTGGATGGCCTGGAAGCCGCGGATCGACGAGCCGTCGAACATCAGCCCGTCATCGACCACCTCCGGGGTGAAGGACGACACCGGCACCGTGAAGTGCTGCATGATGCCGGGCAGGTCGCAGAACCGGATGTCGACGAACTCGACCCCTTCGTCTGCGATGTACGTGAACAGTTCGTCGGCGTTGCCGAACATGCGTCCTCCAAGGCCACCGAAGGCAGCCATAGCTCCAACTCGTACTCATCACGAAGTCCGGTGCGGTCCTGCACCGTGGTGACGACCGTAGGACCAGGCCGTGACACGTCAGTGTCCGGTTGATTTCGGTCATGTTACGGCGGTCATCGGTGCCGCTGGCCAGGCCCACCCCGCACAAGCGCGTGAGGTCGGCTGGATAGGGTCGCGAGCGTGTCCAGCAGCCGAGGCGACGACCATCCGGGTCGGCGCTTCGGGCTCCCCGAGAGCGGCACGGGCTCGACGGCGTCATGGGGCAGGAGGGTGGTCGCCCTGTTCGTCGACTGGTTCGCGTGCCTGGGCGTCACCGCGCTGATCGCAGCGCAGTTCGAGATGTCGGAGACCACGACCCGGCTCACGCCACTGCTGGTCCTCTTCGTGGAGCTCACGCTGCTGGTCGGTCTGCTCGGCAGCTCGCTTGGCCAGCGACTCCTCGGCATCCGTGTCGCGCGGCTGGACGGTCGTCCCGTCGGTCTGCCGCGCGCGGCCC
>JALZKQ010000106.1 GCA_030859165.1 Actinomycetota bacterium | reverse complement strand
GCCCACTGCGGGATTAGGGCGGCGGGGCCCCCGCTGATAGCCTGAGCAACGCCGTGGAACGGCCGCGGATTTCCTAGTGCCCGGGTGGACATGCCCCGGCGCGCCGCGCAGCGAACCTCCAAGGGAGCCCCTGTTGCCGACTGATGTCGTGACCAAGAAGAAGATCATCTCCGAGTACGCCACAGGCGAGGGTGACACCGGTTCCCCCGAGGTGCAGGTCGCACTGCTCACGCATCGCATCCTGCACCTGACCGAGCACCTCAAGGAGCACAAGCACGACCACCACAGCCGTCGTGGCCTGCTGCTCCTGGTGGGCCAGCGCCGCCGGCTGCTGAACTACCTCCGCAACACCGAGATCGAGCGATACCGCAGCCTCATCGAGAGGCTCGGTCTGCGCAAGTGACTCCAGCGCACATGAACACTGGCAAGGAGCGGCCCTCCGAACGACGGGGCGGCCGCTTGCTTGCCTACTCGTGCGGGTCGGCACTGCGCCGTCCGCACCGCACTACCTAGCAGACACACCAGTGCAGGAGCGCCCGACACGAGGGCGCGCGGTGGTCATCACCGGTCCTCGGTAGTGGCCCTCGGG
Source organism: Actinomycetota bacterium (assembly GCA_030859165.1). Taxonomy (GTDB): domain Bacteria; phylum Actinomycetota; class Actinomycetes; order Propionibacteriales; family Nocardioidaceae; genus JACCXZ01. The sequence goes on along the minus strand of JALZKQ010000106.1, from coordinate 17,887 downwards.
AGCACACCGCCCCCGCGGGCCTCGATCGAAGGCCGGTCCAGACACCTCCACCGCCCCGTACAGCGTCCCTGCCCACGACCGGAAGGGGTGTCCCGTGGAGGGACCCGACATCACCGCCGCCCAGGCCGTCATCGACAACGGCCGCTTCGGCACCCGCACGATCCGCTTCGAGACCGGGCTGCTTGCCCAGCAGGCCGCCGGTTCGGTGGCCGCCTACCTCGACGAGGACACGATGCTGCTGTCGGCCACGACGGCCGGCAAGCACCCGAAGGACCACTTCGACTTCTTCCCGCTGACGGTCGACGTCGAGGAGCGGATGTACGCCGCGGGCCGCATCCCCGGCTCGTTCTTCCGCCGGGAGGGCCGGCCCAGCGAGGATGCGATCCTCACCTGCCGCCTCATCGATCGCCCGCTGCGTCCCACGTTCGTCAAGGGCCTGCGCAACGAGGTCCAGGTGGTCATCACCGTCCTGGCCCTCAACCCCGAGGCCCGCTACGACGTGCTGGCGATCAACGCCGCCTCCGCATCGACGCAGCTGTCCGGCCTGCCGTTCTCCGGCCCGGTCGGCGCCACCCGCGTCGCGCTGGTCGAGGACCAGTGGGTCGCCTTCCCGACACACAGCCAGGTCGAGCAGTCGGTGTTCGACATGGTCGTCGCCGGCCGCGTCACCGACACCGGTGACGTCGCGATCATGATGGTCGAGGCGGAGTCGACCGAGCGGACCTGGGAGCTCGTCCGCGGCGGGGCAACACCCCCGACCGAGGAGGTCGTCGCCGAGGGCCTGGAGGCGTCGAAGACGTTCATCCGGCAGCTGTGCGAGGCGCAGGCCGAGCTGGCCGCCGCGGCCGCCAAGCCCGTGCAGGCGTTCCCGACGTTCCCGGACTACCAGGACGACGCCTTCGCCGCGGTGGAGGCCGCCGTGCGCTCCGACCTCGCCGCGGCGCTGACCATTGCCGGCAAGGCCGAGCGCGAGGACAAGCTCGCCGAGATCAAGGCCACCGCGCTGGACAAGCTCGGCAGCGACTTCGAAGGCCGTGAGAAGGAGCTCGGTGCGTCGATCCGCGGCCTGACCAAGCAGCTCGTGCGCGAGCGCGTCCTGCGCGACAAGATCCGCATCGACGGTCGCGGCCTGGCCGACATCCGCACCCTGGCCGCAGAGGTCGGGATCATCCCGCGCGTGCACGGCTCGGCGCTGTTCGAGCGGGGCGAGACGCAGATCCTGGGCATCACCACCCTGAACATGCTCGGCCTCGAACAGAAGCTCGACACGCTGTCGCCGGAGAAGTCGCGACGCTACATGCACAACTACAACTTCCCGCCGTACTCCACCGGCGAGACCGGCCGGGTCGGTTCGCCCAAGCGTCGCGAGATCGGTCACGGTGCGCTCGCCGGCCGGGCATTGCTGCCGGTGCTGCCCTCCCGCGAGGAGTTCCCGTACGCCATCCGTCAGGTATCCGAGGCGCTGTCCTCCAACGGCTCCACCTCGATGGGGTCGGTCTGCGCATCCACGATGGGGCTGCTCAACGCCGGTGTGCCGCTGCGCGCCCCGGTCGCGGGCATCGCCATGGGTCTCATCTCCGGCGAGGTCGACGGAAGCACCGAGTACGTGACGCTGACCGACATCCTGGGCGCCGAGGACGCGTTCGGCGACATGGACTTCAAGGTCGCCGGCACGCGCGAGTTCATCACCGCTCTGCAGCTGGACACCAAGCTCGACGGCATCCCCGCCTCGGTGCTCGGTGGCGCGCTGACCCAGGCTCGCGGAGCCCGGCTCGCGATCCTCGACGTCATGCTCGAGGCCATCGACGAGCCGGACGAGATGAGCCCGTACGCGCCTCGGATCATCACGATCCGGATCCCGGTCGACAAGATCGGTGAGGTCATCGGTCCCAAGGGCAAGGTCATCAACCAGATCCAGGACGACACCGGCGCGCAGATCTCGATCGAGGACGACGGCACGATCTACGTCGGCGCCGACAACGGCGAGGCCGCCGACGCCGCCCGGGACATGATCAACGCCATCGCCAACCCGACGATGCCGGAGGTCGGCGAACGCTACCTCGGCACCGTCGTCAAGACGACGAACTTCGGGGCCTTCATCTCCCTGATGCCGGGCAAGGACGGGCTGCTGCACATCAGCAAGCTGCGCGCGCTCGCCGGCGGCAGGCGGGTGGAGAACGTGGACGACGTGGTCTCGGTCGGGCAGAAGATCCAGGTCGCCATCGGTGAGATCGATGACCGCGGCAAGCTGTCGCTGGTTCCGGTGGTCGAGGAGAGCGCATCCGACGAGCAGGGTGCGCAGGCGCCCTCCGCGTGAGCGTCGCGTACCTCGACGCCACCCAGGCCGCGGGGAGTACCGCGACGCTGCTGAGCGCGGCTGACGGCGGAGTCGTCCGCCGGACCGTGCTCCCCGGCGGCCTGCGGATTGTCACCGAGGCGATGCCGGGAGTCCGCTCGGCGTCCCTCGGTGTCTGGGTGGGTGTGGGGTCGCGCGACGAGCGCAGCTCGACAGCCGGCGCGTCGCACTTCCTGGAGCACCTGCTGTTTAAGGGGACCGGCCGGCGAAGTGCCCTGGAGATCTCCGAGACGCTCGACGCCGTCGGCGGCGAGCTGAACGCCTTCACGGGCAAGGAGTACACCTGCTTCCATGCGCGGGTGCTCGACGACGACCTGCCGCTCGCGATCGACGTGGTCGCCGACATGATCGTCGGATCGCTCATCAGGGCCGAGGACGTCGAGTCCGAGCGCGAGGTGATCCTCGAGGAGATCGCGATGAACGACGACGACCCGGACGACGTCGTGCACAACCTGATCGCGTCGCAGGTGTGGGGCGACTCCCCGCTCGGCCGACCGATCGCAGGCGAGCCCGCATCCGTACGGACGCTGTCGACGGCACAGATCCAGGCGTACTACCGGCGCAGCTACCGCCCCGAGTCGATGGTCGTGGCGGTAGCCGGCAACGTCGAGCACGCTGCGGTCGTCGCCGAGGTCGAGCTCGCCTTCGGCCGGGGCGGCTTCCTGCAAGCGCCGTCGGGCCCGCTCGGCTCCCGGCGGGCGGACGCCTGCCCTGGATTCGCCGGTGGCGCCAGCGTGGTCGCCCGTGCGACCGAACAGGCCAACCTGGTCCTCGCCCTGCCGGGCCTGCGCCGCGGCGACTCCCGCCGGCACGCGGCGGGCGTGCTCAACGCAGCCCTGGGCGGCGGCATGTCCTCGCGGCTGTTCCAGGAGGTCCGCGAGAAGCGTGGCCTGGCGTACTCCGTCTACTCGTTCGCCTCCACCTATGCCGACACGGGTCTGTTCGGCGTGTACGCCGGCTGCGCCCCGGCCAAGGTGGACGCCGTGCTGTCACTGGTGCGCGAGCAGCTGCTGATCGTCGCGGACGCCGGGATCAGCCAGGCCGAGCTTGACCGTGGCAAGGGACAGCTGCGCGGCAGCGTCGTACTCGGCCTGGAGGACTCCGGGTCGCGGATGAGCCGGATCGGCAAGTCCGACCTGCTGCACGGCGAGCTGGCCTCGATCGACGAGGTGATCGCCCGCATCGACGCGGTCACGCTCGAGGAGGTACGCCAGGTCGCCGGTGACCATCTGGCCGGCACACCGTCGCTGGCGGTCGTCGGCCCCTTTGACGACGCCTCGCGCTTTGCCGCCGTGGTGGCCGCGGACCCGACTCGCTCGACAACCAGCACGATGTGTATAAGGTAAGCCTCACTTCACACGGCTGCCGCTCGCCCCGGCCTCCGCCTGACTGGACGAGGAAACCTTCATGCACCTGGCACGACGTACCGCAACGCTGTCCGCTGCGGCCGTGGCGATCTTGACCGCTCTCGGCGGCTGCGGGGCCGATGACGGGCAGGCCGCCGCCGACGGCTCGATCGTCTTGTACTCCGGCCGTGACGAGGAGCTCGTCGGCCCCATCATCGATGCGTTCGTGGATGAGAGCGGCATCGAGGTCGAGGTCCGTCCCGGAGACACCACCGAGCTCGCCGCACAGCTGCTCGAGGAGGGGGACAGCACGCAGGCCGACGTGTTCCTGTCCCAGGACGCCGGGGCACTGGGTGCGCTGGCAGAGGATGGCGCGTTCGCCCCGTTGCCGCAGGACGTCGCCGGTGCCGTCCCGGCCGCATTCACCTCCACCGACGGCACCTGGGTCGGTGTCACCGGCCGGGCCCGCGTGTTCGCCTACGACCCGCGAGACGTCGAGGAGGCCGCCCTGCCCGAGACCGTCCAGGGCTTCACCGACCCCCGGTGGAGCGGCCAGGTCGCCGTCGCACCGACCAACGCGTCGTTCCAGGCGTTCGTCACCGCCCTGCGGGTCACCGAGGGCGAGGACGTCGCCGAGGACTTCCTGGAGGGGCTCGTCGACAACGACGTGCAGGTCTACGAGAGCAACGGCGACATCCTCGCCGCCATCGAGGCAGGCCAGGTCGACGTCGGCCTCATCAACCACTACTACCTGTACGAGCTGGCGGCCGAGGTGGGCGCGGAGAACGTGACCACCGAGCTGAAGTTCGCCGAGCCAGGCACCGCCGGGGCCCTCGTCAACGTCAGCGGTGCGGGCATCATGGCCGGCGCGGAGGGTGACGAGGACGCGGAGGAGCTGGTGCGCTACCTGGTGTCGGAGGCGGCACAGACCGCCTTCGCCGAGCAAACCTTCGAGTATCCGCTGGTCGAGGGCGTACCCGGGCCCGAGGGGTTGCCGGAGCTGTCCGAGCTCGTCGGTGGCGACTTCGACCTGGCGCGCCTGGAGTCGCTGGAGGAGACCACGGCACTCATCCAGTCGGTCGGGCTGGTGTGAGGATGACGGCTCTTCGCACGGCGGCAGCACCGTCGGTGGGCGCACGCCCGCCGAGGGTGCTGCTCGCGGGGAGCCTGGTCACCGGGATGCTGGTCGCGATCCCGCTGCTCTACCTCGTCGTACGTACCAGCGAGGCCGGCTGGGCGGATGTCCAGCCACTCCTGTTGCGCGGTCGTACGCTCGAGCTCGCCGTCAACTCGGTCGCGCTCGCGGCGTCGGTTGCCACCGGCTGCCTGCTCATCGGCGTGCCGACTGCCTGGCTGATCACCCGTGCCGAGCTGCCGTGGGCGCCGGTGTGGCGGGTGCTGGCGGCGTTGCCGCTGGCGGTTCCGTCCTACGTCGCGGCCTACGCCTGGGTGGCCACCTGGCCGGGACTCGACGGCTTCGTCGGGTCGGTCCTCGTGCTGACCCTGGTGTCCTCGCCGTACGTCACCATTCCGGTCGCGGCGGCGCTGCGCCGCGCCGACCGGGACGTCGAGGACGTCGCACGCACCCTCGGACGCTCCCCCTGGGGAGCGGCCCGCTCGACGCTGTGGCCGCAGATCGCGCCCGCCGCCGGCGCCGGTGCCCTGCTGGCGGCGCTGTACGCGCTGTCGGACTTCGGGGCGGTCGCGGTGATGCGCTTCGAGGCGTTCACCTACGGCATCCAGCTGGCCTACCGGGTCGGGTTCGATCGCACGCTCGCCGCGGTCATGGCCCTGGCGCTCACCCTGCTCGCCCTGCTGGTGGTGCTCGCCGAGCGCTGGTTCCGCGGCAGTGCCCAGCGCCGGCAGCCGCCAGCCGGTACCGGAGCCCCGGTCCCGCTGCGGCCGCTGGGCCGCGGCACCCTGCCCGCTCTCACCGGTCTGGCAGCAGTCGCGGTGCTGGCGCTCGGCGTCCCCATCGTGACGCTGTTCGTCCGCCTGGTCGAGGGGACCGCCCGCGGGCTGGAGTGGGACGAGCTGTACGCCGCCGCCGTCGCCACGCTGACCGTCAGCTCGATCGGGGCGGTGATCGCCATTCTCATGGCCCTTCCAGTGGGGCTGCTCGCGGCGCGCTACAGCGGCCGGGGGGTGGCGGTTCTGGAGTCGGCGTCCTACCTCGGCAACGCGCTGCCAGGGATCGTCGTCGGGCTGTCCCTGGTCTTCTTCACCGTCAACGTGGTCCCGGGCCTCTACCAGACGTCGCTCGCGCTGGCCTTCGCGTACGCCGTGATGTTCCTGCCCAAGGCGGTCGGCTCGGTGCGGGCGTCGATGGCGCAGGTACCGCCCGGGTTGGAGGACGCCGCCCGGACGTTGGGCCGCGGACCTACCCAGGTGTGGCGTGCCGTCACCGCGCGGATCGCGCTGCCCGGCATCACCGCCGGGGCGCTGCTGGTGGCGCTGACCGCGATGAAGGAGCTGCCGGCCACGCTGCTGCTGCGTCCCACCGGGATGGACACGCTGGCGACCGAGATGTGGTCGCGCACCACGGTCAACGCCTACGGGTCCGCGGCGCCCTACGCCGTCACCCTGATGCTCGTCGCGAGCGTCCCGGCGTACCTGCTCTCACGCCCGGAGAGACGCGCATGAGCCTCGCTCTGGTCGTGAGCGACGTCGTTGCGTCGTTCGGGAGCCAGCGGGTTCTGCACGACGTCGCGCTCGAGCTGCCGGCCGGTGAGATCGGCGCCGTCCTCGGGCCCAGCGGGTCGGGCAAGACCACCCTGCTGCGCGTCGTTGCCGGGCTGCACCGCCCGGAGGCCGGAAGAGTGGAGGTCGGTGGACGCGCCGTCAACGACGGTGGCGTCCTGGTCCCTCCCGAGCGACGCGAGGTCGGTCTGGTCCCGCAGGCGGGTGCGCTGTTCCCGCACCTCGACGTCCGCCAGAACATCGCATTCGGGCTGCGCCGGTCGTCGCTCGGCAAGGCCGCTCCCGGCGCCAAGGAACGCACCGCGCGGGTGGAGGAGCTGCTCGACCTCACCGACCTCGGCGAACTCGCGCACCGGATGCCGCACCAGCTCTCCGGCGGCCAGCAACAGCGGGTGGCGCTCGCCCGCGCACTTGCGCCCCGCCCGGGTCTCGTCCTGCTCGACGAGCCGTTCGCCGCCCTCGACGCGGCGCTGCGCTCGGAGCTGCGCGAGGACGTCCGACAGGTGCTGCGAGCTGCCGGTGCCACCGCTTTGCTGGTGACCCATGACCAGGGCGAGGCGCTCTCGTTCGCCGACCGGTTGTACGTGATGCGAGCCGGCGAGGTGCTGCAGAGCGGCACCCCGCACGGCCTGTACGACGCCCCGGTCGACACCTGGGTGGGCCGCTTCCTGGGCGACGCGGTGATCGTGGACGGGACCAGCGACGGGCAGCGTGCCTCCTGTGTGCTCGGGCACGTCACCCACACACCGGCACCGGCCGGTGCGGTGCAGCTGCTGCTGCGACCCGAGCAGCTCGCGCTGTCCGCCGACCCTCGAGACGGCCTGCCCGGCCGGGTGCTCGGTGTCCGCTACTTCGGGCACGACGCGCTCGTCGACGTCGAGGTGGCAGGCAGCAACGGGACGGCTCCCTTCGTGGTGTGCTCACGGGTGCTGTCGCGTGACGTCGCGCGGGTGGGCGACGAGGTGCACGTCGGCGTTCAGGGAAACGTACGGGCCTATCCGCTCGGGTGAGCTGCCCTCCCGGGTCCCGTAGCGGTCGCACAGCGCTCCTTGGCTCCCGTACCGGTCGCACAAGAGCGACATTCCGGGCACGAAACGACCCGTGCGGGAGGGAACACGCATCCGTGCGGGCTGGCCGACCCGTGCGGGAGGGAAGACGCATCCGCGGCAGCCACCACCACCACGGCCGTCGCGCCATCCGGCATCGGCTGGGCGGTAGCGTCGCCGTCATGACCGGCGAACCCACGCACCGCGAGATCGAGGACGGGGTCGCCACCGACCTCGCCGGACGCCTGACGTACGCCGGCTACCTCGACCTGGACACGCTGCTGGCGGCGCAGAAGCCGCGCAGCGACCACCACGACGAGATGCTGTTCATCGTCGCCCACCAGGTCAGCGAGCTGTGGCTCAAGCTTCTGGTGCACGAGCTGCGCTCGGCGATCGACCTGCTGCGCTGCGACGATCTCGCCCCGGCCATGAAGCGGCTGGCCCGGATCAAGCACATCGAGCGGCAGCTGTTCGAGCAGTGGGGCGTGCTCGCCACCCTGACCCCGATCGAGTACGCGCAGTTCCGCGGCGTCCTGGGCCAGGCGTCGGGCTTCCAGTCGCTGCAGTACCGCACCGTGGAGTTCCTGCTCGGCAACAAGACCCCCGGAATGACCGCGGTGCACCGCCACGACCCCGCGGGGCTCGCCTCGCTGGAGGCCGACCTGGCGGCACCCAGCCTGTGGGACGAGTTCCTGGCTCACCTCGCCCGCGGGGGCCACGCCGTGCCGGTCGATCGGGTCGAACGCGACTTCACCCAGCCGTACGAGGCGCACGCTGGTGTGGTCGAGGTGCTGCGCACGATCTACGCCGCTCCGGAAGCGCACTGGGGCGACTACGAGGCGTGCGAGGAGCTCGTGGACGTGGAGGAGAACTTTCAGCTGTGGCGCTTTCGCCACCTCAAGACCGTCGAGCGGGTCATCGGGTTCAAACGCGGCACCGGCGGGTCGTCGGGAGTCGCTTTCCTCCAGCAGGCCCTGGACCTCACGTTCTTCCCCGAGCTGCTCGCGGTGCGCACCGAGATCGGCGCCGGCTGATGCCCCTGTCGTACGAGGGGGCGCAGTCGCTCGACGCCGCCGACCCGTTGGCCTCGTTTCGCGAGCAGTTCGCGATCGGGGACGACCCGGTGGCCTACCTCGACGGCAACTCCCTCGGGCGTCCGCCACACTCGACGATCCGGCGGTTGCAGCACGTCCTGCAGCAGGAGTGGGCGACCGGGCTGATCCGGGAGTGGACCGGCGGCTGGGCCGAGCTGCCCGTCCGCGTCGGCGACCTGCTCGGGGCCACCGTGCTCGGCGCTGCGCCGGGTCAGACCGTCGTCGCGGACTCCACGTCGGTGAACCTGTTCAAGCTGCTGCACGCCGCGGCTGGGCTGCGTGCGGACCGCAGCGAGATCGTCGTCGCCGAGGCCGACTTCCCCACCGATCGCTACCTCGTCGAAGCGGTCGCCGCCCAACGGGGGCTCTCGGTCCGTCGGTTGCCGGCGCACCCGCGCGGTGGCGTCGCCGTAGAGGATCTCGCCGACGTGCTGTCGGACTCCACCGCCGTGGTGGTGCTCAGCCAGGTCGACTACCGCAGCGGCTACCTGGCCGACCTCGCGTCGATCACGCCGGCGGTGCACCGCTGCGGTGCCGTCATCGTGTGGGACCTCTCGCACTCCGCCGGCGTCGTACCGATCTCGCTGGACGCGCACCAGGTCGACTTCGCGGTCGGCTGTACCTACAAGTACCTCAATGCCGGGCCCGGCGCGCCGGCGTACGCGTACGTCGCGCAACGCCACCTCGCCTCGGTCGAGCAGCCGATCCCTGGCTGGTTCGGTGCTGCCGACGTGTTCGCGATGGCCGACGGGTACGCCGCCGCCGTCGACGCCCGGCAGCTGTTGTCGGGGACGCCGAACGTGCTCGGCATCGTCGCGGTCGAGGAAGGTCTGAAGGTGATCACCCAGGCAGGCGTCGACGCGATCCGCGCCAAGGCGGTGGGTCTGACCGAGATGGTGGTCGGGCTCGTCGACGACTGGCTGGTTCCGCTGGGTGCCACGCTGCAGTCACCGCGTGACGCCTCGCTGCGTGGGGGCCATGTCACGGTGGGGGTGCCCCGCGCCCGCGAGACCACCGACGCGCTGATCGGACGGGGCATCGTGCCGGACTTCCGCAACCCGGACATGATCCGGTTCGGTCTCTCACCGCTGACGACCTCCTACGCCGAGGCGTGGACCGCGCTGGACGTGCTGCGGCGGCTGTTGGCCTGAGCACCGCGCCCAGCGGCGACCCGGGACGTGCCCGCTCGGACTCGCACGGGCGCAGCACCTGCCTGTGCGGTCGTCGCCACGAGGCGCGCATGAGATTCTGGGCGTCATGAAGGTCGCAGTCATCGGAGCAGCCGGGCGGATGGGAACGGCCGCCTGCACGGCCGTCGAGCAGGCCGACGGGCTCGACCTGGTGGCACGTGTCGACGTCGACGACGACATCGCGACGCTGTCCACCAGCGGGACGCAGGTGGCCGTCGACTTCACCCACCCCGGCGTCGTGCTGGACAACCTCGCCTGGTGCATCGAGCACGGGGTGCACGCGGTCGTGGGTACATCCGGCTTCACGACCGATCGGCTCGAGGCGCTCGAGCAGCGGCTCGTCGGCAGCCAGGTGGGCGTGCTCGTGGTGCCGAACTTCTCGATCGGTGCGGTGCTGATGATGACCCTCGCCGAGCAGGCGGCGCCCTTCTTCGAGTCCGTCGAGATCGTCGAGCTGCACCACCCGGACAAGAAGGACGCACCCTCGGGCACGGCCCGACGGACGGCGGAGCTGGTGGCCGCAGCCCGCGCGGACGCCGGGTGCCCACCGGTTACCGACGCCACCGAGACCGACCCGGACGGCGCCCGCGGTGCCCGGATCGACGGGATTCCCGTGCACTCGGTACGCGTCCGCGGGCTGGTCGCACACCAGGAGGTGGTGCTCGGCGGCGTGGGGGAGACCCTGACCATCCGCCACGACTCGCTGGACCGGGCCTCGTTCATGCCCGGCGTGCTGGCCGCGGTGCGTGCGGTCTCCCGCCGCCCCGGCCTCACCGTGGGCCTCGAGCACGTCCTCGGGCTGGGCGGGCGATGAACGACGCGCAGCTGCGGGTGGCCCGAGCCGACGAGCTGAGCGCACGGGAGATGCACGACCTGCTCCGGCTGCGCATGGACGTCTTCGTGGTCGAGCAGGCGTGCGCGTACCCCGACATCGACGGCCGCGACACCGAGCCGGGCACCCTACACCTGTGGCACACCCTGGACGGTGTGGCCGTCTCCACCCTGCGGGTGCTCGACGACGGTGACAGCTGGACCATCGGACGGGTCGCCACCGCGAGCACGGCCCGGGGCCGCGGGCTCTCCGCGGAGCTGGTCGCCGAGGCGATCCGCCGGTGCAGCGGTCGCGACATCGTCATCGGTGCGCAGGCGTACCTCGAGGGCTGGTACGCCCAGTTCGGTTTCCTGCGCAGCGGCGAGGACTACCGGGAGGACGGCATCGCGCACCTGCCGATGCGACGGTCGGGGGACACTGCATGACCCCCGAGGTTGCGCCGGACCCGGGGTCGCTGCGGCGCTGGCGGCAGCGACTGGCCGACGAGCGCGCCGAGGCGGCGGTCTACCGCAACCTCGCATCCCGACGCTCGGGCGAGGAGCGCGCGATCCTGCTCGACCTGGCCGACGCCGAGGAGCGGCACATCGCACACTGGGAGCGGTTGCTCGGTGAGCACGTCGGCCGACAGAAGCGCGGCGACCTGCGGACCCGCCTGCTCGCCGCGCTGGCCCGACGGTTCGGCTCGGTGTTCGTGCTGGCGCTGGCGCAGCGGGCGGAGAGCCGCTCGTCCTACGAGAGCGACGGCGACGCGACTGCGGCGATGGCGGCCGACGAGCGGATCCACGAGGAGGTCGTGCGCGGGCTTGCGGCACGGGGGCGCGAACGCCTGTCGGGGACGTTTCGTGCTGCCGTGTTCGGCGCCAACGACGGCCTGGTGAGCAACCTGGCGCTCGTGCTCGGTGTCGTGGGCGCCGGTGCCGGGTCCGACACCGCGCTGCTGACCGGCCTCGCCGGCCTGCTCGCCGGTGCACTGTCCATGGCTGCCGGGGAGTACATCTCGGTGCGGTCCCAGCGCGAGCTCCTCGAGGCGTCCGTACCGGGCACCGCCACACGCAGCGCCGTTCCCAACCTCGACGTCGACGCCAACGAGCTCGCGCTCGTCTACCGGGCCCGGGGCATGAGTATCGACGAGGCACAGCGTCGCGCCGCCAGTGTGCTCCACGAGCGTTCGTACGAGCCGGTGTCCGCAGGCCCGGGCACCGACCACGACATCGTCGGAACCGGGATCGGGGCCGCGCTGTCCAGCTTCAGCTTCTTCGCGTCCGGGGCGCTGGTGCCGGTGCTGCCGTTCCTGTTCGGCCTGGAGGGCACGGTAGCGCTCGTCGTCGCGGCCGCTTCGGTGTCACTCGCGCTGATGTTCACCGGCGCCGTGGTGGGGCTGATGTCCGGCGGTCCGCCGTTGATGCGCGCCGCCCGGCAGCTGGCGATCGGAGTCGGCGCCGCCGGCATCACGTACCTGCTCGGGCTGCTGTTCGGCGCGACCCTCGGCTGAGCGAACTACGGCACGGCTCGTTCTGCCTCGCTGCGCAGGACGCAGAACTCGTTGCCCTCCGGATCGGCGAGCACCAGCCAGCCGCTGCCGTCCGGCCGTCGCAGGTCACCGACCTGCGTGGCCCCCAGCCCGAGCAGCCGTACGACCTCCTCGTCGCGCGTGCGGTCGGTGGGGACGAGGTCGAGGTGCAGACGGTTCTTCACCGTCTTGGCGTCGGGGACGTCGATGAACAGCAGCCGCTGGCTGCCGTCGGGCGCGAAGATCATGTTCTCCTCGTCACCCGGCTCGTTCGGGTCGTCGGGGTCCTCGGCGAAGCCGAGCACCTTGCTCCAGAACACCGACTGGGCCTGGGCGTCGAGGGAGTCGAAGGTCGTGTGCGAGATCGCTGAACTCATGCCCCGACCCTGTCGCCACGATCTGAGCGCGTCCACCGAATTGTCGGCGACCGTTGACGCTGGGGGTAGCCATCGGGTGCGACACGCTGGGCGAGTCGCACCGGATCCCTTACCCCCACCGGTGGAGGCGGTCAACCGGCCTGGGGCAGGGCGTTCGTCCCGAGCGACCGGGCTGGGGTGCCCGCGGCTGCACCCAGCTCTCGTCGTCGGCGAAGAGCGCGTCGAAGACGTTGCCCAGGTTGCCGAGCAGCTTGCCGTGCTTCCAGCGCATGACGTCCTCGCGTACGGTGCCCCGATCCGGGCCGCCTCCGGGTCTGCCGCGATGCCCCGTACCGTGTCGTCGCTGCCACACGCAGGCACCGTAGACACGGGCGAAACGCTCGGCGGCCAGGCGCTCGTTGCTGACGCCGTTCTGCAGGCACGCGACCGGCAGGGTCTCAGCGGCCGTGCGCGTTCCCACGGCCGCCTCGCCCCACGCCTCGAGCAGGTCGGCGGAGTCCTGGGTCTTGGTCGCGAGCAGCAGCACGTCGTCACCGCGCAGCTCCAGCTCGTCAGGACCGCCGACCGCCGTCACGTCGAGCACCCGATCGGCCGTTGGCGTCACGAGACGTAGGCCGTGGGTCTGCAGTGCCGCCAGGTGCGCCCCGCGGATGTACGTCCTGCTGCGCCGCCGAGATCCGACGTGATGGTCACTCGCCACGCGCCGGGTGACCAGGAGGTCGGATCTCGGCGTAGAAGCGGTAGACGAGCAGGAGTCGCGTGCGGGACCATGACCCGTCGGGCGGTGTCGTACCGACAGGTATCACGGGGGCCTCGGGGCCCCTCCTCACGAGCATGACGGTCCTGCTCGGCATGAATGAGGGAGCCGCGATGACCTCGCGCGACGAGGAGCGGTCCTCGGTGTGGATGGCCGCCGCCGACGCGTTCTCGCGCTGGCGCGACGGTGACAGCGCCGCCCTCGACGACCTCGTACGTCTGCTCACTCCCGTGCTGTGGCACGTCGTGCGTGCCTACGGCCTGGACCAGCACCGGGCCGAGGACGTCGTCCAGTCGACCTGGATGACGCTGGTACACAAGCGGGACAGCATCGTGGAGCCGCGTGCGGTCGGCTCGTGGCTCACCACCACCGCCCGTCGCGAGGCCTGGCGGTCCAGCCAGGCCGCGGGACGCCTGACGGTCGTCGATGACGAGGTCCTCGAGCGGCGCGGCGGAACTGTCCCCGGCGCGGACAGCCAGGTCGTCGCCGCCGACGAAGCGACCCGGCTCTGGGACCAGGTCGGCCAGCTGTCACCGCGCTGCCAGCGTCTGTTGCGTGTCATCGCCTTCAGCGACCGTCCCGACTACCGCCAGATCGCGACTGACCTGCAGATGCCGGTCGGCAGCATCGGCCCCACCCGTGGGCGCTGCCTGGCCAGGCTCAAGGACCTGATGACGACGACGGCGACGGGAGAGGCCCCATGAGTGCGTCCGAGGACGACATGGTGTGGGACGACCTGGTGGCGATGTGGCAGGACGCCGACCCGGTTCCCGCCGACCTGGCCGAACGCGTGCTGGTGGCGCTGGCGATAAACGACATCGACGCCGAGTACGCGATGCTCCACCTCGTGGAACGCTCGACCGAGCTGGCCGGCACGCGTGGCGAAGACGCGGCCGTCACCATCAGCTTCGCGGCCGGTGACGTGACGGTGACGGTCCACGTCAGCACCCTGGCCGAGGACCGCCGTCGTCTGGACGGTTGGGTCACCACCGCAGGTGCCAGGGGCCTAGATGTGGTGCAGCCCGGGCACCAGGTACACGTGAACATCGACGAGGGCGGCCGGTTCGCGGTGTCCGACCTAGCGGCCGGCCCCACCCGCCTGATCTTCGACCTGGGCGATGCGGACGCCGACGGAGGGCCTCAGACCTTCGCCACCCCGGTTGTCGAGCTGTGAGGCGGAGTCGATGACATCGATCGATGCGGCGGCAGCCGGACGTCGCGCGCTCGCCCGCGCCGACCACGACCCGCCACCGCTGCCACGCAGCGTCCTGACCCGCCACGGGGCACGCATGCTCGACCCCGTGGTGGCGCTGCTCGTAGACGGCCTGCCGACTCCGCGCCCCACGGCGTACGTCCGGGCACACCTGCTGGTGTCCCAGCAGGCCGACGCGGGGTCCGTGCTCGGGCTGCTCGAGGGGGGTGCACGGGAGCTTGGCTGGGTGGTGGCGGTCGACGACGAGTTCGGTGCCGGCCGCGGGCGCACGAAGTCACCGCGGGCCGGGGTGCTGCGGTTGAAGCTGCGCCCGGGCGGAACCGGCGCGGTGACGCCACCGGACGCATGGACGCTCCTGCAGACGGTGCGCGGGGAGCACGGTGCCGACTCGATGCGCGGTGTGGGCCTGGACCATCTGCTGGTCGCGGGGCCCGGCGTCGGGGCCAACCCGTTCCACGAGTCCAACCCGTTCCACGAGTCGAACCCGGCGATGGGTTCCTACGGCAGCCCCGGTTCGGGCGGGCGACAGCCGGTCAGCTTGCGGATGACGCGCCCGGATCGTGGTGTCGAGCAACGGGACCGGCGTCGTCCGCTGGCGGTCGTGCTCGACACCGGGTACGGGGCACATCCCTGGTTCCCCGGAGTGGTCAGCACGCTGCAGATGGACGGCCGGTCGGTGGGTATCGACGACCCGGCCACCGACCCGGACACGGTCGGTGACGTCTACGGACCCTTGGACGGCGTGCTGGACCCGGTGTCGGGTCACGGGACGTTCATCGCAGGGCTCATCCATCAGATCTGCCCGGAGGCCGACATCCGCGCCGCCCGGGTCGCCAACGCCGACGGGGTGGTCGTCGAGTCCGAACTGGTCGCGGCACTGGAGGACCTCGTCGAACTGACCCAGCGAGCGGCGTCCGGCCAGCACGGCGGTCTCGCGGTCGACGTGCTGAACCTCTCGATGGGCTACTACCACGAGACCCCGGAGGACGCGTTGTTCGACGTCGCCATGCTCCCGCTGCTCGAACAGCTCGCCGACACGGGGACCGTGGTGGTCGCCTCTGCCGGCAACGACGGCACCACCCGTCCGATGTTGCCTGCTGCATTCGGACCGTGGACGGGGGGAGGGGGCGCCCCGCTCACCTCGACGCGACCGCCGGTGCTGTCGGTGGGTGCCCGCAACCCCGACGACACCGTCGCGCTGTTCAGCAACGCCGGGCGCTGGGTGCGGGTCGAGCGCAGCGGGGCCGCCCTGGTCAGCACGTTCCCGCCGTTGCAGGGTGGGTACGAGCCGATGATCCGCACGCACGCTCAGGGCCAGGTGCGCGAGAGCATCGACCCCGATGACTTCACCGGCGGGTTCGCCGTCTGGAGCGGCACCTCGTTCGCGGCTCCGCTGTTGGCAGCCGAGATCGCACGGTTCCTGGCTCGCGACGGCATCTCGGCCCCCGCCGCGGATACTCAGCCGGGCGACGCGGTGGCGCGGGCGTGGAAGGCGGTCACCGCGGTGACCGGCATCACCGTGGCCTGAGTCGGATGCTGAGCGCGCAACAGCTGCACGTCCGCGCCGTCGCGGCGATCCACGACGGACGGCACGGGGTGGCGCGTCGGATGCTCGCGTCCGCGTCGCGACGTGACCCCGATCCCGAGCAGCTGGCCCGGATCTGGCTCAGCCAGGCCTACCTCGAGTCAGAGCGTGGCGTGCTGGCCACGGGCCTGCAGCGCTGCGACGCCGCCCTGCTGCTGCCCGGCATCTCAACGCGGACGCGAGGCCTCGTGCTGTCCCAGCGAGGTCTGCTGCGGATGCGCTCGGGCGATCTCGGCGGCGCGATCGAGGACTTCGAGGTAGCTCGCCCGGCGCTTGAGGACATGCCGGAGTCGGTGGCACGCCTGCACCTGAACCGGGGCAACGTGCACCTGCAGCGGCACGACCTCGAGGCGGCCGCCGAAGACTTCTCGACGTGTGCCCGGTACGCCGACGGCGCCGATCTGGTGCTCAGCCGGGCCCGGGCACTGCACAACCTCGGGTACGTCCAGCTGCTGCGTGGCGAGCTGCTGGCAGCCCTGCGCTCCATGGATGCCGCGCGACCGGTGCTCGCGCCACTGTCGGCGGTGTCGCGAGCGGTCTGCGCCCAGGACCGCGCCGAGGTGCTCCTCGCCGCCGGCCTCACCGACGAGGCGGCCATCGCGCTGCAGGAGTCGGCGTCCGCCTTCGGGGTCAAGGGGCTTCGCCAGCAGCAGGGGGAGGCCGAGCTCGTGCTCGCGCGAACGCTGGCCTGGTCGCGGGAGTGGGTGCCGGCACGCCGCGTCGCCCGTCGCGCGGCGCGTCGCTTCGAGCTCAGGGGTAGCACCAGCTGGGCCCTGCGGGCCGAGCTCGTGGCGCTCGGTGTCGACGTGGCACAGCAGGTCGGCGGTCGCCGTACGGTGCAGCGGCTCGAGGAGCTCACCACACTGCTGTCCGACCATGGCCTGAACGACGATGCGGCGACAGCCCGACTGGTGGCGGCGCGCGGCCACCTGCAGCGACACGACCTCGATCGGACGCGGCAGCTCGTTCGACGGCCCGTCCCGCCCGCGGCTGCCCTCGCCGTCCGGCTGGAGCACCGGCTGGTACGTGCGGAGCTGGCCCGGGCCACCGGGCGCCCCCGTGCGGCACGAGACCTGCTGCGCTCGGGACTGGTGGAGCTCGGGTCCTGGCAGGCCGGCTTCGGCAGCCTCGACATGGCGACCTCGGTAGCGGGGCACGGTCGCGACCTCGCGATGGCTGGGCTGTCGCTGGCCGTCGCCGACAGCCGGCCGGCAGTGGTGCTCGAGTGGTCCGAGCGGGCGCGAGCGCTCGCCTCCCGGGTGCCCTCGTTGCGACCACCGGCTGATGCCTCCTCGGCGGCCGAGCTGCGCGAGCTGCGTCGGACCAGGCTCGCGCAGGGTACGGCGACCGGCGCCCGCCGGGCCGCGCTCGAGCGGCGCACCCGGGAGCTGCAGGAATCGATCCGGGCGCGCTCGTGGAGGGATCCCGGCTCCGGCGCCCCGTCCGGGCCGTGCTCGCTGCCGGAGCTGCAGGAGTGCCTGGGCGCGGCAGGGGGCGCCCTGGTGGGGCACGTCGTGGTCGACGGCGGGGTGTCCGCGCTCGTCGTCACCGGCACGCACGCCCACGTCCGGCGCCTCGCTGCCCAAGCCGACATCGAGCCCTTGCTCGACGGGTTGCAGGCCGACCTGGACGTCGCCGCCGCCCACCTGCCTGCCCGGGTGCGGTCGGTGGTGCTGGCCGGTCTGGTGACCCGGCTCGACCGGCTCGCCGCAGCGCTGTGGACCCCCGTGGGCGAGTCGCTGGGCGACCTACCGGTCGTGCTCACGCCGTCCGGTGCGCTGGCAGGCGTCCCCTGGGTGATGCTGCCCGGTCTACGCGACCAGCCGCTGGCCCTGGCCCGGTCCGCGACCAGCTGGCGCAACGGCCGGGACACGCCAGGGC
>JALZKQ010000046.1 GCA_030859165.1 Actinomycetota bacterium | reverse complement strand
TCATCGCCGACATCGTCATGACGATCACCGTCGATCCCACGCTCACGAGCGCGGCCGCGCTGGGAGTCATTGTGCTGGTCCGAACATTTCTGAGCTTCTCTCTCGAGATCGAGCTCGAAGGTTCCCTACCTTGGCGCCGCCGAGCTGCGGGACCGGACTCGAACGAGGTGCCTGGTTCGGAGTGAGCAGGCGGATGAACCACAGCTTGGGCACGACAACTTTCCGCCGCCAGTGCAGCGTTAAGGGTCTGCCGACGAGTCCGCTCCGCGGCAGTCGGGCGTTGTGAGTTCGGAACCGTTGGCGTTAACGAAGCGTCATAGTGAGGACCGAGGGTAGAAGGTGGGTCGGTGCCGAAGTTGCCGCAGCGTGGAGTGGTCAGATTCTTTGCCGTACTCGCTGCTGCCTCCGCGCTTGGGGTTCTCGGCATGGTTGGGTGGTACATCTTCGGGCAGTCCAAGCCGACGCCTTGGAACAGGCCCGCCACGGTAGACGGCGCGATTGTGCAATTGACCTATACCGGCAGCGAGTGCCGGGACAGTGCGGACGTGGACATTGATGAGGGTTCGGCCCGAGTGGTCATCACGGTCCGGGAAACCGTTCGTGCGACGTCTTGCAGCGACGTTGGCGTTCCCTACAACGTTGAGGTGCGACTGGACGCCCCGCTCGCGGACAGAGAGTTGATGGACGGCGCGTGCCAGATCCCGGAGTACGCGGGCTACGTCGAATGTGGGCCGAACAAGTTGACGGTCGACCCGGCCGCATCCTGAGCGACTCCGCCACACGCGCTCATCGGCATGAGCGCGAAGGGCGAACACCTGATCGGCCCCCCTCGGGCCTGTCCCCGACGCGCGTCATACCGCCGCGTTTGACTCGGTTCTGGACCGCCCGCCGAAGCGACTCGATCAGCGTACGCACTCATCTGCCGCTGTCGAGACCGGCCGAGGGCCACGCGGTTGGGTTGCACCAGCGGGTTCGGAGTTTGCACCATGGGCTACGGCTCGAGTGAGCTCGGGTCGGCCGGGACGTCAACGGCGTGCTCCCGAAGCGCTGCCAGTGAAACGATCCTCAGCGCCGCCTCGTTAGTGGAGGCCAGTACGACCGGCGCCGCTACGCCGTCGTCGTGGGCTCGCGCCCAGTTCACCGCGGTGACGCACCAGCGCTGGCCCGGCGAGAGCCCAGGGAAGCGGTACTCAGGTCTCGGCGTCGAGAGGTCGTTGCCGATGCTGCGCTGGTGTTCAAGGAACTCGGCCGTGACGACGGCGCAGATGGTGTGGCTCCCGAGATCTTCCGGGCCGGTGCTGCAGCAGCCGTCGCGGAAGAACCCGGTCAGCGGGTCTGTGCCACAAGGCTGCAGTTCGTCGCCGAGGACATTGCGCTCTGTCACCGGTCAAGCATCGCGCACGCGGCGGCATCCTTCACGCGGCGGCATCCTTCACGCGGCGGCATCCTCCACGCGGCAGCTCAACGGCTGCGAACCCTCCTCCACCCTGGCCGTCCGTATCGCCGAACGCCTGAGTGGGGTGAGCGCGGTGACTACAGGCTGGCCCGACATTGCATCCGGCCCGGTCGGGCCAGTGAGGCGCTCGATGCGCTGCAGTGGCTCCGCATGGTGGTGAGTACGAGTGCCTCGGCGAGACCGATGACGGGATGACGGGATGACGGGGCTGCGGGTACCCGGCTTGGGCACTGCGGTCAGGACGGGCTGACCAGCGACGTCGTTGCGCCCCAGCACGCGGCGGCGGTCGCCATGGGTCCACGCGGCCATCGTGCTGGCAGGCACGTGGAGGTACCTCGCAGCCTCAGCAATCGTGTACAGCGGAGCGTCGAAGCGGTCGCGCGCGCCGGGTGACCGTCGGTGCCGGCGCGAATCAGCGCTACGCCGTCCGCAATGGCGCCGCCCCACCGTCACGATGGCGCCACTGACGAGGTCGACGCCGGTGCGTGTGAAGATCGCGGCGATCGAGGTGGACTCCGAACTCATGGGGCTCGGCTTACATGACAACGGCACGCTGGAGGTGCCGCCGGATGCCTTCCCTGCGGGCTGGTAACCGGTGCGCCGACCCCCGGCGAGCTGGGTCCGGCGATCATCGCAGGCCACGTGCGCTGGAACGGGGACCCTGGGGTCTTCCGCGACCTGCACGTTCTGGAGCCTGGCGACGAGGTCGTCGTCGCTCGGGAGGACGGCAGCGCGGCAGTGTTCCGAGTGACGCTGTTTTCGACCGAATGCAGTGTACGGCGACATCGCCAACGCCGGTCTGCGGCTGATCACCTGTGGGGGATCCGACCGATGCGGCAGCTTCGAGGCCAACGTCGTGGTCTTCGCAGAACTCGTCAGGACAGCACCGAAGTGAACCGCTCGGGGGCTTGCTACAGGATGGGCTGTTCGGCGAGTTGCTGCGCAGCACGCACCGCGGAGTGGTTGTGGCGAGGCAGGTCTACAAGGCCGTCAGCACGACGGCCATCGCCTCCCGTTCACCTCCCAGGTCGACGAGCGCCCACGCCAGGAGGGTCTGCGCATTGACCGCTTGCCGTCGTGCTCCGGCGCGGACCAGTGGCCGAACTCAGGTCCCCGCGCCGGATGAGTCCTGCGGGTTGCCCTCGGAATCGGTGTCGAACGGTGGGCCGTCGGGCACCGCTTCCCCGGCAGCCACGCGATCGGAGATGCGTGCGCCGCCTATCCGTTGCGCACCGCCGGAGCCGATGTCGGCCGGTGACGGGCCCGGGTCGGGCGGCGTGGCCTGGTGATCCGGATTGCTGTCCGCGGTGCCGTCGGTGACCGTGTCGACGTCCCGTATCCGTTCGGCGCGGGACTCCCCCGAGGCGGTCTCGTCGGACCGCGTGTGGATCTCCTCGACCTGACTGTCACTCTCGGCCGTCGCGACCGCCTCGTCGATGTCGGCACCGCTGCGGTCGTGGTCGGGTGAGCCAAGGGAGTCTGACGGCCTCGTACCGCCGGGATGGTTTGCGTTCAACTCGTCCTCCAGGTGCGCTCGGCGACGTCCCTCGCATCGAGGCTGCACAGGCAGTTTGTGCCCCACCCGCGTCCAGCGCAAGGCGTCCGGCCCACGCACATTAATGCGGAGAGTAATCGACACAGCTACAGAGAGTAGTCTTGTCTCATCCGTTCGACGGATGCCCCGCTACGTCCGGCTCGTTTCGGAGCCTGCGGGGGACAGCGGGTGCCCGCTTCACCCATGGTAATGCGGGGCCTGTCAATCGGCATGAGGCGGAGGACGAGGATGCCATCGACTGAGTTCAACTCGACGATCGGGAGGTTGTTCACGGTCGTCCTCGTGGCCGCCGTGGTGGCTGGTGCTGGCGCCGTGCCTCCGCGAACACACGTCGTCGCTCCTTCGGCCCACACCCGAAGTGCCCCGACAGGGCAGTGGTTCGCAGACGATGAGTGGGGCGACGACGACTCCGCTGAGGGCGAACAAGCTTCTGAGGACGGTGAGTGGAGGGCCGACAGGGACTTGGGCTCGCTGTACACGATCGCGAAGCGCTACGGCGCGCAGGACGCCTGGGGCAAGAGTGGCGGCGACGGCCGCAAGATCCTCGGCACCGGTGTCGACGTGGCCGTGATCGACACCGGTGTCTCCCCTGTCGCAGGCCTGAGTGACCCGACCCGTGTGGTCAACGGCCCGGACCTGTCGTTCGAGAGCCAGGCACCGAACATGCGTCACCTCGACGGGTATGGTCACGGCACCCACATGTCGGCCATCATCGCCGGACGCGACGCCGACGTCCCGGCCGGCGGGGGGGACGACGCCAAGCACTTCGTCGGTGTCGCACCGGGCGCACGAATTGTCAACCTCAAGGTCAAAATCCGCGTGATCAACTTCTCGTACGGCACCGGATCCACCCAGCCCTACGCCATCGACCCGCTGGCGCACGCGGTGGAGAACGCATGGCGGCACGGCATCGTCGTCGTGACCGCGGCCGGCAACAGCGGCCTCCGGGCTGCGCTCACCATGCCAGCGGCCGACCCGTACGTGATCGCGGTCGGAGCCGTGGACCACGTCGGCACCAAGACCTTCGACGACGACCGCGTGGCCGACTTCACCAACACCGGTACGTCGATCCGCCGACCTGACCTGCTCGCTCCCGGAAAGTCCGTGGTCTCGCTGCGCACTCCGGGCTCCTACGCAGACCGTTCGCACCCCGAAGGCCTGGTGAGCGGTGACAGCCATGTCGTCGACCCGCTCAACGGGGCCGTGCTCACCGGCGAGGTGGACGCACTCGGGCAGGCCTGGGACGCCCGCTCGTGGTCGGCGGCGTCCAGTGCCGGTGAGGCCTGGTCCGGCGGTACGTGGAATGCGCGCAGCTGGTCGCAGGAGGCGTGGGCGGGGCGGACATGGCACGACATCACGTGGGGCGCCAGCGACGTGTGGTGACGCCAGGCGGGCGCCTGTCGTCACCCAGTGCCGGCATCTGGCTGTTGGTCGCCGCGATGCTCGCCGTCACCGTCGGCCTGTTCGTCGCTCTCGGCGACAAGCGGATGTCTGCCGCCCTCGAGACGGGGGTCTCGTGGTGGCTGCTACTGCCGCTGTTCGCCCTCGCCGAGGTCGCGGTCCTGCACGTGCCCACCGCACGCGGAGCCCACACCCACTCGCTGCGTGAGCTGCCTAACCTGCTCGGCCTGGCCTTCCTGGCGCCGACGGTGTACTTGGTGGCGCACCTCGCCGGCACCGGAGCGGCCCTGGTGCTGCACCGCAAGCAGCGCGGGACCAAGCTCGCCTTCAATCTGGCGCTGTTCGCGCTCGAGGTCGTCGTTGGTGTCACCACCTACCGGCTGGTCCTTGGGGACGCCTCACCGGCCGACCCGCGAGGGTGGGTGGCGGCCCTGGCGGCGACACTGCTCACCGACGTGCTCAGCGCGCTCCTCATCGCGGGTGTGATCGCGCTGCACGAGCGCAAGCTGGACCGCTCGGCCCTGATGCAGACGCTGACCCGCGGCTCTCTCGCGGCAGTGGCCAACACCGCTCTGGCATGCCTTGTGGTCGTCCTGCTCGTCCTGAAGGCGTCAGCACTACCCTTGCTGCTGGTCGTCCTGCTGGTCCTTTTCGTCACCTACCGTGCTTACCTGGTGCTCTGGGTGGGGCATGCACGGGTGCATCAGCTGTACCGCTTCGTGCAGGAGACCGCCGACCTGAGCGAGGCGGAGGAGCTGGTGGCCGTGGTGCTGCGCGGGGCCCGCGACATCATGTACGCCTCCGCGGCCGAGCTCGTGCTCCTGGACGGCGGCGGGCAGCACGTTCGGAGGCGAACCCTGTCCGAGCAGACACCTGACGTGGTCGAGGTGGTCGAGGCAGTTCCGGACGAGGCGTGGTGGCGCTCTGCACTCGAGGATGAAGCCGTGCACGCGGACGTCACGCAGTGCGACCTGCACGGCCCGGACTGCCGTGGCGGGGTGGCCGCGCCGCTGCGCCTGGCCGACTCCGGTGTCACTGGTGTGCTGCTGGTGCACGACCGCACCGTGGATGTCGACCCCTTCAGACCGGATGACGCACAGCTGTTCGCCACGTTAACGGCGCACGCCTCAGCCGCCCTGGACAACGCGTTCATGCTCGAGGAGCTGCGCAGGGTCGCGGCGGAGCGCGAGCACCAGGCGATGCACGACTCGCTGACCGGCTTGTCGAACCGCGCCGGCCTGTTGCAACGGCTCGAGAGTGCGCTCGACGGGGGGACGCTGGCGCTGCTGCTGCTCGGCACGGATGACATGGCCCGAGTCGACGAGGTGCTGGGCCACGTTTCGGGCATGGCGCTCCTGCGGCTCCTGGCACAGCGGCTGAGCCAGGCCTCACCCGAGCCGGTCTATCGCTTGGAGGGCGACCAGTTCGCTGTGGCCATCGCCGGACGTGGCGCCGGTGAGGCCCGCGAGCTGGCCGGCCGGCTGGTGGCGGCGCTGCGTCAGCCACTGCTGCTGGGCGCCGTGCCGCTGCACGTCACCGCCCGGGTCGGCATCGCCTGTGCACCCCTGGACGGCGCCGACGCCGAGGAGCTGGTCCGTCTTGCCTTGCTGTCGCTGCACGCCGGTGCACCCGGAGCGGTCACGATGGCCCACGGCACGGCAGTCGGCGTGCAGGACGGGCAACGTCGTCTCGTGCTCGCCGCGGACCTGTCCGCTGCGCTCGACGACGGAGGGCTGGAGGTCTGGTATCAACCGCAGGTCGTCCTGGGCAACGGGACCCTGCGCGGGGCCGAGGCGCTGTTGCGGTGGCGGCACCCCACGTACTCGTGGGTGAATCCCGGTGAGATCGTCGATGTCGCCGAGCGCACCGGCCAGCTCCTCAGGCTCACGGAGATGGTCTTGGCCACGGCCCTGGAACAACGAGCCCGCTGGCACCGGGAGGGGTTGTCGGTGTCGGTGTCGGTGAACCTGGCCGCGCAGACCATCCACGAGGATGACCTCGCCGACCGGGTCGTCCGACATCTCTGGGCCACCCGGACGCCGGCGCGCCTGCTCGTCCTCGAGGTCACCGAGAGCGGCGTCATGCGAGACTCCGAGCGTGGGCTCGACGTGCTGCGTAGCCTCTCCCAGCTCGGCGTCGAGTTGTCCATCGACGACTTCGGCACCGGGCAGAGCTCCTTGGCGTACCTGGATCGACTGCCGGTCCAGGAGGTCAAGATCGACCGCGCGTTCGTGCAGGGACTGAACGGCGGACAGCACGACAGCGCGGTGCTGCGCTCCACGATCGGCCTGGCCCACGAGATGGGTCTGCGCGTCGTGGTCGAAGGAGTCGAGGCGCAAGGAGCCTTACGCAGGCTCGAGGAGCTGGGCTGCGACCTGGCCCAGGGATACGTCATCGCGCGACCCATGCCCGGCGACGACCTCTTCGCCTGGTGGGCAGTCCGTCAGCACGCCTTCTCCGTACACGAGGCGTGACAGACGTGTCGGAGGATGAAGGTCTTTTCGGTCTGGAGATGCTGCGCCGACTCCACGTCGTCATCAGGCGGCTGAACGGCAACGACGGTCTGACCGCCACCCTGCAGGCCGTCGCCGACGGCGTGGTCCACGCCGTCGACTTCGAGGTGGCGGTCGTGAGCCTGATGCATGCGGGCGGGATGCTGGAGACCGTCGCGGTAGCAGGCGATGAGCAGGCACGCCGCCTGCTGCTGGGCAGAATGACTCCGCTGGGCGAGCTCGAGAAGGAGTTCGCGCTCGCCGAGCATTGGGGGTCGTTGCTGTTCGTACCGCATGACCGGGTGAGCGCCGAGACGGCGGTCGGGTGGATCCCGGACATCCCTGTCCCTGATTCTCCCGACGCATGGCATCCGCTGGACGCCCTGTTTGCGCCGCTGCGCAACCGGGACGGCGACCTGGTCGGCCTGGTGTCGGTGGACCTTCCCGGCGACCGTCGCCGTCCCGGACAGATGCAACGCGAGATGCTGGAGATGTTCGCCTCGCACGCCGGGCTTGCGCTCAGCAACTCCCGGGTGACCGAACAGCTCAGAGCCAGCGAGGAGGCCTTCCGAGTCGCGTTCGAGGGGGCTGGCAGCGGCATGGCAGTCGTCTCCCTGAGCCCGGAGGGGGCCGGGCGCTACCACCGCGTGAACCCTGCGCTGTGCCGGTTGCTCGGGTACGAACCAGACGACCTGCTGCGATTGTCACCCGACGACATCACGCATCCCGACGACGTGCTGGCCGGCGCGCCTGACCTGAGTGGCGTCCTCGTGGACGGACGGGCTGCCAGCCACACCCTGCGGTACGTACGCCGCGACGGGAGCACGCTCTGGGTTGCTGTCACGAGCAACGTCGTGGACAACGCCGCCGGTTCGCCGTCGTACGCCATCAACGTCGTCGAGGACGTGAGCGCACGCCACGACGCCGAGGCCGAGCTGCATCGTCGCGCCCACCACGATCCGTTGACCGGCCTGCTGAATCGGCACGCGATGGCGCAGGTCCTGCGGGCAGCGGTGGAGCGCGCGCACACGTCCCACCAGCCCGGGATGGTGATCTTCTGCGACCTCGACGGCTTCAAGCGTGTGAACGACGAGCACGGTCACGACATCGGGGACAAGGTCCTCGTCGTCGTGGCCGAAAGGATCGCCCAAGTCCTGCGCGCCAACGACACCGCCATGCGGATCGGCGGTGACGAGTTCCTCGTCGTCGCCGACGCCCTGCCCGTCCACGAGCAGGCGGTGCTGACGTCGCGGCTCGTCGACAACGTCACGGCTCCCATCCACCTCGGTGGGATCACCGTCCGGATCGGCCTGAGCGTCGGTGTCCAGCCCATCACGACCGATGGCGACACCGATCCGCAGGCGATCGTCCGTGCGGCCGATCTCGCGATGTACGACATGAAGCGCTCCTCGCACGCGGCCACGGCTCGAGGCGCGCCCGATGGCAGCCGTCCGGGACATGAGGTCGAGGGCGTCAAGACGTCCGCAATCACACTCGGTGAGAGTCCCGTACGATTCCCGTCATCCCAGACCCGATGACGGGACACTGGTGCCACGATGAGTCCCGGCACCGCAGTCCTACCCCGAGAGGGGCTGCGGTGCCGCCACACGTCCATGCGGTGTGCGGCATCCGCGACGAGTCACCAGCCCTCGGCGTGCACCTCCCATGGCATGTTGTCACTGCCCATGGGTTGCATCCCATGGGCAGTGGGGTTTCCCAGGGGACCCTGGTAAACCGGCGCCCGGAATGCCGGCGCGAGGGATGCGGACGTGGGGCGGCTAGCCTGGGGCGGTGATGTCCCCCCGCCCACGACCGCGTCGATGAGGGGCTCGCTGGCCGAGCAGCCCGCCAGACCGGGCACCCCGGACGCGATCGGCGAGGCCGCGCGGCGACGTACCTTCGCGGTCATCAGCCACCCCGACGCGGGCAAGTCCACGCTGACCGAGGCGCTCGCGCTGCACGCCCGCGTCATCTCCGAGGCCGGCGCGGTGCACGGCAAGGCCGGGCGCAGGTCCACCGTGTCGGACTGGATGGACATGGAGAAGGCGCGGGGCATCTCGATCACCTCCACCGCCCTGCAGTTCACCTACGGCGAGGCGGTCATCAACCTGCTCGACACCCCAGGGCACGCCGACTTCTCCGAGGACACCTACCGGGTGCTCGCGGCAGTCGACGCCGCGGTGATGCTCGTCGACGCCGCCAAGGGGCTCGAAGCGCAGACCTTCAAGCTGTTCGAGGTCTGCCGGCACCGGGGGATTCCGGTCATCACCGTGATCAACAAGTGGGACCGCCCCGGTCGGGAGGCCCTCGAGATCATGGACGAGATCCATGACCAGATGGATCTGCGACCGACACCGCTGACCTGGCCGGTCGGTGCACCCGGCGACTTCCGCGGCGTCCTGGACCGCGCCAGCGGAGACTTCGTGCGCTTCACCCGTACGCCGGGCGGGTCCTCGGTGGCCGAGGAGCTGCGGATGGACCCCGAGGCCGCCCTCGCGGCGCAGGGAGAGGTGTGGGCGACCGCCGTCGAGGAGCACGAGCTGTTGCGGGCTGACGGAGCCGATCATGACCACGAGTCATTCCTGGCCGCCCGGTCGACACCGGTGCTGTTCGCCTCGGCGGTGCTCAACTTCGGGGTGGGCCAGCTACTCGACGTGTTGGTCGACGTCGCCCCGAGCCCCATGCCGCGTGTGAGCGTCGACGGCGACGCCCGGGCCCTGGACGCGCCCTTCAGCGCCTTCGTGTTCAAGATCCAGGCCGGCATGGACTCCCAGCACCGCGACCGGGTCGCGTTCGCGCTCGTCTGCTCGGGGGTCTTCGAGCGGGGCATGGTCGTCAACCACGCGCAGACCGGAAGGCCGTTCGCCACGAAGTACGCACAGGCCGTGTTCGGCCGCGACCGTGCCACGCTCGACGTCGCCTACCCCGGTGACGTGGTGGGCCTGGTCAACGCCGCATCCATCGGGATCGGTGACACGCTCTGCGTCGGTGACCGGGTCACCTACCCGCCGATCCCGAGCTTCGCCCCGGAGCACTTCGCGGTCGCCACCGCACGCGACTCCGGGCGTTCCAAGCAGTTCCAGCGGGGGATCGAGCAGCTCGGGCAGGAGGGGGTCGTGCAGGTGCTGCGTTCGGACCTGCGTGGCAACCAGTCACCCGTCCTGGCGGCGGTCGGTCCGATGCAGTTCGAGGTCTTCGAGCACCGGATGAAGAACGAGTTCAATGCCGAGATCAGGCTGTCGCCACTCGGGTACACCGTCGCCCGGCGTACCCGTCCCGAGGACCGGGCACTGGTGGCACAGCAGCGTGGCGTCGAGGTGCTCACCCGTTCCGACGGGGTGCTGCTCGCGCTCTTTCCCGAGCGTTGGCGGCTGGCCAACGTGCAACGTGACCACCCCGACGTGCTGCTGGAGAGCCTGGTGGCCGACGTGACGGCTCGCTTCGACCTGCCGACGGGCTGATCGATCTGCCGGGGCACGGGGGATTCGCTACCGTCGGCGATGATCAAGGCGTCCCGACGGGCGCCGCACAGCACCACGCCGCGGGAGGACGTCATGGGTGGGTCGACACTGGGAGGTCCGACCGGCTCGGTCGTCGGTCGTGCGGCGACCATCCTGGCTGACGCAGGCCACGAGGACGCCTCTTGCGAGATGGCCCGCGTCGCGCGCTGCAACGGCGTGAGCCTCGAGCAGCTCGCGGCCGCGATCATCGAGATCGACGACCGTCGCGCTCGAGGCAGGGACGAGCTCGCCGACGTCGTCCGGCTGCACTGGAGCATGAACCGACCGTGAGCACGACGTGACCACGACCTCGTTCGGGGGCAGGTAGCACCGGGCTCGTGCGCCGTGAACCGGCTAATCTTGGCTCCCATGGCCCGCCGTTACTTCCTCTTCGCCTGCACTGTTGCAGCGGTGACCGGCGTCCTGGCCGTTCTGGGGGCCTTCATCCTGGACCTTCCGTTGCGGGACCCGGACGGTTTCGTCGGCCCGGCCTACATCCGGCTACCCGTGATCGTCCTCGTGTTCCTGCTGCTCGACATCGCACCCGCGGTGTTCAAGGAGATACGACAGTCCCGCGACGTCGTGGGCTCGTTGCGTACCGTGATGGCCAAGCGCTGGTCCTTCACCCGCCTCGGGCTGATCATCACCGGCCTCATCGCGTTCTACGTCACCTATGTCGGCTACCGGAACCTCAAGGGCTTCCTGCCGTTCGTGCGCGACGACCACGCCGAGGTGGACTCGGCCCTGCACATCATCGACCGGGCGCTGTTCCTCGGCAACGAGCCGGGACCGGTCCTGCACGACCTGCTCGGGGTGGGCGCCACCGCCCACATCCTGTCGTGGATCTACATCTCGTACCTGTTCTTCGTCCCGCTCTCGCTCGGTGCCGCGCTGGTGTGGAGCCGGGACATGCGACGCGGGTTCTGGTACGTCACCGCGCTGTGCCTCAACTGGTCGCTCGGCGTCGTCAGCTACTACATGCTGCCCTCGCAGGGTCCGGTCTTCGCGTACAGCCAGTACTACCGGGACCTGCCGGAGACAGGTGTCTCCAACCTGCAGACCGCCCTGCTCGGCACCCGACTGGACGTACTGGCCGATCCAGGGGTGAGCACGTCGATCCAGGGCATCGCCGGCTTCGCGTCGCTGCACGTGTCGGTGGTGTTCACGGCGGCGCTGTTCGCGCACAAGGTCGGGGCGAACCGGTTGTTGCGCTACGGCCTGTGGTCCTACTTCACGCTGACGGTCGTCTCGACGATCTACTTCGGGTGGCACTACCTGCTGGACGACGTCGCCGGGATCGGCATCGGCTGGCTGTCGGTGGCGCTGGCAGCCCGGTTCACCGGCCACGACCGCGGCGCCCGCTCCGCGCGTCTGGCCTCCTTCAAGCCAGAGATCATCCAGGCGCCAGGCACAAGCACCCACACGCAGGGTCACCCGTCCAGCCCGGTCTGACCGTACGACAGGCGGCCCGTCGCTGGCGTACGGCGCTCGGAGTGTGCCCATAATGACCGGACTTCCAGCCCCTGTGCCGATGGAGATTCTTGCGTGTTCTTCGACAGCTACCCACGATTCCTCGAGACCAGCGGGACCGGTGCCCGGCCCGATGCCACCACAGCCGAGAGCAAGCGGCTCAGCATCCGCCAGGAGGCGATGATCGCGGGCCACGAACAGATCCTGCGGGGCAAGCGGGTCCTGGACATCGCCAGCCACGACGGCCGGTGGAGCTTCGCCGCCCTGAAGGCGGGCGCGGCGCACGTCACCGGCGTCGAGGCGCGACCTGAGCTCGTCAAGCACGCGGAGGAGAACCTCGCGCACTACGGAGTGGACCGGGGTGCGTACCGATTCGTCGACGCCGACGTCTTCGACGTGCTCGCGGACCCCGACAGCCACGCGATAGAGGTCGACGTGGTGATGTGCCTGGGTTTCGTCTACCACACGCTGCGCTACCCCGAGCTCTTCACCGGCATCCGTTCGTTCGACGCCGAGCACCTGCTGATCGACACTGCAGTTCACCCCTCGAAGGAGAAGGTCGTCCGCGTCTTCGGTGAGGACGTCACCAAAGAGACCGCGGGAGCCGACAACCCGTACGCGCACGCCCAGCGCATGCTCACGGGTCGACCCTCGGTGTCGGCGTTGGAGATGATCCTGGAGGTCTACGGGTTCGACATCGTCGAGCGGGTGGACTGGCCGAAGTTCCTGCGCCAGCACCACCCGGACGTGAAGAGCGTCCAGCAGTATCGCCAGGGCCGCCGCGTCACCTGGTTGTGCCGGCAACGCTGAGACCAACCATGGGGGACACGCACGTGTTCGGTGTGAATCCTGGTCACTAGCGGTGCACGTGGGGCACAATGTGGGTGGATCACCGTCACGATCCTTGGGAATGACGAGGCCGCTGGGGAAGGCGAACCTGTCAGACAAGGAGTGGTACCGGTGACCGTGACGACGCGAGGCGTGCTGTACGTCCACTCGGCGCCGTCGGCTCTGTGCCCGCACGTGGAGTGGGCGGCCGGCGGCATCCTGGGGATGTCCGGGAATCTGTCCTGGACCCCGCAGCCGGCCGCGGCCGGGACCTACCGCAGCGAGTTCTCCTGGCAAGGTGCCCCGGGCCGGGCCGCGGCTCTGGCGTCCTCGCTGCGTGGCTGGAGCCAGCTACGGTTCGAGGTGACCGAGGAGCCGACCTCGAGCACGGAGGGCGCCCGCTACTCCTACACCCCCGACCTGGGGATCTTCCACGCGGTCACCGGCATCCACGGCGACATCATGATCCCCGAGGACCGGTTGAGGGCCGCTAGCGTGCGCGGCGCGCTCGGCGAGAGCACGCTCGAGCGGGAGATCGACAAGTTGCTCGGCAAGCCGTGGGACGACGAGCTCGAGTCGTTTCGCTACGCGGGCGACGGGGCTCCGGTTCGCTGGCTTCACCAGGTGGTGTGAGCGGCGAGGGCCACACCGCTGTCAGCCGACCTCGACCACCGCTCGCGGCGTGGTGGCGCCGCTGGTGGGGTCGACCAGCCGGAACTCGTTGCGTCCGACCACCCCGGTCTGGACGACCGTGCTGAACGCCCCGTTGTCGCCGGTGACCGGGTTGACCGGGAAGTCCGACCAGGCGGTGTCGCCGAATCGGCGCTGCACCTGCAGGGTCACCCCGGCTCCCACCGCGGGCATCCGGCCGGTGAGATCGATCTCGTCGAACGTCGCGACCTGTTGCGGGGATGCCCGCAGCACGGCGCGGTCGGGGTCACGGGTCGGCCGGTCGCTGGGCTCGGGCTCGGTGGGCTCGGGCTCGGTGGGCTCGGGCTCGCTGGGCTCGGGCTCGCTGGGCTCGGGCTCGGTCGTCTGGCTGGGCTCCGCAGAAGTCTCAGTGGGTGGTTGCGACGTCGACTCCTCGTCGGTGCCGATGTCGGCCGTGCGCACGGCGGCGAGCCCGAGGCCCCCCACGAGCAGGCCGACCACGACCCCGACGGCGACGAGTCCGAGCACGCTGAAGCCGATCAGCCGGTTGCGTGCACCGTCCTCGGTGTCCTGGTCGAAGTTCACGTCGCCAGTGTGTCAAAGGGAGCTCTGAGGCGACACGCCACGTCTCACAGCGGAATGTTGCCGTGTCGCCCGCGTGTCGCGGGCTGCGTCAGCGCCGCGGCGATCTCGCGTGCGATGGCCGTCCGGGACTCCTGGGGAGTGATCACCTCGTGCACGACGCCGATCTCGACCGCCCGGTCCACACCGCCGGCGATCCGCTCGTGCTCGGCCGCCAGCTCGGCCTCGATGGCCGGGCGCATGTCGGGCTGCACCTCGGTGATCTTGCGCCGGTGCAGGATGCGGACGGCCGCCACCGCACCCATGACGGCCACCTCGGCCCCGGGCCAGGCGAAGACCTTGGTCGCGCCCAGCGATGCGGCGTTCATCGCGATGTAGGCACCGCCGTAGGCCTTGCGGGTCACCAGCGTCACCCGCGGCACGGTGGCCTCGCCGAAGGCGTGCAGCAGCTTGGCGCCACGTCGCACGACGCCGTCCCACTCCTGGCCGACGCCGGGCAGGTAGCCGGGGACGTCGACGATCACCGCGAGCGGCACCCCGAACGCGTCGCACATGCGAACGAAGCGGGATGCCTTCTCCGCCGACGCGGAGTCCAGGCAGCCGCCCAGGCGCAGCGGGTTGTTGGCGATGACACCGATGGTCCGGCCACCGAGACGTCCCAGCGTGGTGGTGATGTTGGGTGCCCAACGCGCATGCATCTCCAGGCCCGTCCCGTCGTCGAGCAGGTCGGCGACCAGCGGGTGCACGTCGTACGCGCGGCGGACCGACTCCGGCAGGGAACCGGCCAGGTCCACGTCCTCGACCGTGTCGAGGTCGAGCGTGCCCTGGTCGCCGAGAAGGAAGGC
Organism: Actinomycetota bacterium; assembly: GCA_030859165.1. Classification (GTDB taxonomy): domain Bacteria; phylum Actinomycetota; class Actinomycetes; order Propionibacteriales; family Nocardioidaceae; genus JACCXZ01. The sequence continues at coordinate 5,571 of JALZKQ010000046.1, read as the reverse complement.
GAGGCGGCGAGCGGCGCCGATCGCGTGAGCCTCGGAGTCGGCGAGCACGTGCACGACGCCGGAGCGACGTCCATGCGGCTCCGGACCACCGAGTCTCAGCATGTCGACGTCCTCGCCGGTGACGGAGCGGACGACGTCGGGGCCGGTGACGAAGATGCGTCCCTCGGGGCCGAGGATGACCACGTCGGTCAGCGCCGGACCGTATGCGGCACCACCGGCAGCAGGTCCGAGCACGCAGGAGATCTGCGGGATCCGGCCCGAGGCCAGCGTCATCGCATGGAAGATCAACCCCACGGCGTGCAGCGACAGGACGCCCTCGGCCAGCCGGGCCCCGCCGGAGTGCCACAGCCCGACGATCGGCGCCCCGTCGGCCATGGCCCGTTCGTAGGCGCGTACGACCACCTTGCAGCCCTCGTCGCCCATTGCTCCGCCCATCACGGTGGCGTCGGAGCAGAAGGCGACACTGTGGGTGCCTTCGATGGTCCCGCTGGCCGCCAGCATGCCGCTGGTGTCGTCCTCGCTGATCAGCTCGAGGCTCCCCTCGTCGAAGAGCGCCGCCAACCGGTGGTTCGGGTTGCGTGGGTCCTGTGCGCGCGGCAGCTTCGTGGGCTTGGCGGGTGCCGTGGGCGTCGTGGTCATCTGGGCTCCAGGGGAGGTCGGGTCAGACCGTCGTGAAGGCGATGGCGACGTTGTGACCGCCGAAGCCGAAGGAGTTGTTCAGTGCGGCGATGTCGCCGTCGGGCAGGTCGCGCGCTCTGGTCGCGATGTCGAGCTCGACGGCAGGGTCGAGGTCCTCGAGGTTGATCGTGGGAGGCACCAGACGATGGTGCAGGGCCTTGATGGTGGCGATGGACTCCAGCGCTCCCGCGGCGCCGAGCAGGTGGCCGGTCATGGACTTGGTGCTGGTCACCACCACGTCGTCGGCAGCATCGCCGAGGGTCGCATGGATCATCAGACCCTCGGCGATGTCACCCTGGGGCGTCGAGGTGGCGTGGGCGTTGATGTGCCTGACGTCGGCGGCTGCGAGCCCGGAGTCACGCAGCGCACGGGCGATGGCACGGGTGCCGCCGCGTCCAGCGGGGTCGGGCTGGGCGATGTCGTGGCTGTCCGCGGTGATGCCGGCGCCCGCCACGTGGGCGTACACCCGGGCACCACGCGCCGACGCGTGCTCGGCGGACTCGATGATCAGGACGCCGGCGCCCTCACCGAGCAGGAACCCGTCACGGGCGAGGTCCCAGGGGCGGGACACCAGCGCAGGGTCGTCATCGCGCTTGGACAGCGCCATCATGTTGGCGAACGCCGCCATCGGCAGCGGGTGGATCGCCGCCTCGGTACCGCCGACGATGACGATGTCGGCGCGTCCGAGGCGGATCATGTCCACCCCGAGCGAGATGGCCTCGTTGCCCGACGCGCAGGCGGAGACCGGGGTGTGCACGCCGGCCTGCGCACCGTACAGCAGGCCGATGTTCGCGGCGGGCGAGTTGGGCATCAGCATGGGCACCGCCAGCGGCGACACCCGACGCGGACCTTTGGCGAGCAGGGCGTCGTAGTTGGACAGCAGCGTGGTGACCCCGCCGATGCCGGAGGCGATGACGACCCCGAGGCGCTCCGGATCCAGCTCGGTGCCGGCCAGGTCGGCATCGACCCAGGCCTCCTGTGCCGCGACGACCGCGAACTGCGCCGAGCGGTCCAAGCGCCGCGCCTTGACGCGGTCAAGCACGTCGGCAGGTTCCACAGCCACCTCGGCCGCGATCCGCACCGGCAGCTGCTCGGCCCAGTCGTGCTCGAGGCGGTTGGCGCCGGAGCGTCCGGCGAGCATGCCCTCCCAGGTCGAGTCGACGTCCCCACCCAGAGGCGAGGTGGTGCCCAGGCCGGTGACGGCGATGGTGGTCGGACTCATGTGCTGTCTCACTCCAGGCTCGTACGTGGGGGCGTCCGCCCCGTACCGCCGGTGGTGTCAGGGGTACGGGACGAACGCTCGTGGGTCAGGCCTGCGCGCGCTCGATGAACGCGACCGCGTCGCCGACTGTCTTGAGGTTCTTGACCTCGTCGTCGGGGATCTTGACGTTGAACTTCTCCTCGGCCTCGACGACGACCTCGACCATCGAGAGCGAGTCGACGTCGAGGTCGTCGACGAAGGACTTGTCGAGCTGGACGTCCTCTGCGGGGATGCCGGCGACCTCGTTGACGATGTCGGCCAGGTCGGCGCGGATTTCCTCGGTGGTGGCCATCTGATGGCTCTCCTTCTGGTGGGTGGGTGGTGGTGGTGCTGGCCGGGGGACGCCCCGGTGGCTAGGGGACCTTCACGACCTGGGCGGCGTAGGCCAGCCCGGCCCCGAAAGCGATGAGCAACGCGATGTCGCCGCTCTTGGCCTGGCCGTCGTCGATCATCCGGCCGAGAGCCAGTGGCACCGATGCTGCCGAGGTGTTGCCCTGCTCGGCGATGTCACGCGCGATCTTGACATGGGCAGGCAGCTTCATCGAGCGGGCCATCGCGTCGATGATCCGCATGTTCGCCTGGTGGGGCACGAACAGGTCGAGGTCATCCACAGTGATCCCGGTCCGGTCAAGCGTGGCCTCGCCGACCTTGGCCATCGCGAAGGAGGCCCAGCGGAAGACCGCGCTGCCCTGCATGGTCAGGTGCGGCATGGTCGGGTGATCGTGCTCGAGGACGTCGCGCCAGTCCTCCTTCTGCCGGATCAGGTCGAACTGCTCTCCGTCGGATCCCCAGACGACCGGACCGATGCCGACCTCCTCGGACGGACCGAGCACCGCGGCGCCGGCGCCGTCGGCGAAGATGAAAGCCGTCCCCCGGTCGTTGAGGCTGACGATGTCGGTGAGCCGCTCGACGCCGATGACGAGCACGTGCTTGGCGCTGCCGGCCCGGATCATGTCCGACCCGAGCGCCATGCCATGGCAGAAGCCGGCACAGGCGGCGGAGATGTCGAAGGCCGGAGCGTGCTCGGTCCCGAGCTCGTGAGCGATGGCGGTGGCCACCGCCGGGGTCTGCAGCATGTGCGAGACGGTGGCCACGATCACGCAGTCGACCTGCGCTGCCTCGAGGCCGGCTCGTTCGAGCGCCTGACGGGACGCCGCGACCGACATCATCTGGATGCTCTCGTCGGGTCCTGCGAAACGGCGCTCTGTGATGCCGGAGCGCTGCTGGATCCACTCGTCGGTGGAGTCGATCGCCTCGGTCAGCTCGGCGTTCGGCACCACCCGGGCGGGGCGGTAGATGCCGAGGCCGAGCATCTTGGAGTGCGGCGAGCCGACGGATGGAGTCAGCTTCGTGGTCCGAGCGCTCATGACGGGACCCCCTCGGGGTGCAGGCGGATCAGCGGTTGACCTGGGGAGACGGGGTCGCCGTCCTCGACGAGCCACTCCATCACGGTGCCGCCGTGCGGAGCGACGATGGGCAGCTCGTCCCGGAGGCTGGAGACGGCGCCGATGGTGCTGTCGGGTGCGATCGAGTCTCCTGCGTCGATCCCGTGGGCGACCTTGAAGGTGCCCTTCGCCGGCGAGACCAGCATCCGCCACGTCGGGGAGGTGTCCATCGCCGACGCCACCCCGTGCTTCTGGCAGAAGGCCCGCGCGTCGTCGAGCTGGTCGGGAGTTCTCAGCGCGAAGGTCTCGACGCCTTTGAGCGCACGCCTCGCGATCCCGGTCAGAGTGCCGGCAGGCGGCATCTCCAGGAGGCCGGTCACACCGAGATCCTGCATCGTCTCCATGCACAGGTCCCAACGAACCGGGGTGCTGACCTGGTCAACGATCCGCCTCAGCACCTCGGTGCCCTGGTGGATCACCCGTCCGTCGCGGTTGGAGATGATCGGGATCCGGGCGTCGTGAGTGGAGACCGACTTCGCCAGGGTGCTGAGTACGCCGACCGCGGGCGCCATGTGCTCGGTGTGGAAGGCCCCGGCCACCGACAGCGGAATCAGCCGGGCCTTGCCCGGGGCGTTAGCGGAGAGCTGCGCAAGTTGTTGGGTTGTCCCGGCCGCCACGATCTGCCCCGGCCCGTTGTCGTTGGCCGGGGTCAGTCCGTACTCCGAGAGCTTGGCGAGCACCTCGTCCCGGTCACCGCCCAGGACGGCGGTCATGCTGGTGGGGGTCGCGGCTGCGGCCGTGGCCATCGCCCGGCCGCGTTCGCGGACCAGGACCATCGCCTGCTCGGCGGTGATCACCCGGGCGCCCGCTGCCGCAGCCAGCTCGCCGACGCTGTGGCCGGCCAGCGCACCGATCTGCTCGAAGGCGTCGGCAGGATGCGGAAACAGCTCGAGAGCGGCCAGCATCCCGGAGGCCACCAGCAGCGGCTGGGCGACAGCGGTGTCCCGGATGGTCTCGGCGTCGGCCTCGGTGCCGTAGTGCACGAGGTCCATCCCGGCGACGGCCGACAGCCAGGTCAGTCGATCGGAGAAGGTGGGGTTCTCCACCCAGGGCGTGAGGAATCCCGGGGTCTGGGCCCCCTGACCGGGGGCGACGATGACGAGCACACTCCTACCTTGCCCGTCGAGCGGCTCCGCATGCGCTCCGGCTCCGCACGAACATTCCCGGCCGCCCTTTGGAGGTTTCCTACAAAGAGCTGGTGCTGTCGGGATGGTTCAGCCGACCCAGGGTGAAAGCCACCCGGTAGACGTAGGACTGGCGCGGGTCGCTGACCGAGAGGCCGGTGATCTCGGCGGCCCTCCGCAGCCGGTAGCGGATCGTGTTGGCGTGCACGAACATCGCCCGGGCGGTCCCCTCGATGGAGCCGCCGTGGTCGAGGTACGACGACACGGTGTCCAGCGTCGGGTCGGCTGCCTTCAGCAGAGGCAGGTAGATCTCCTGGACCAGCGCTCGGCGGGCATGGCCGTCGCCCGAGAGCGCCCTCTCGGGCAGCAGGTCGTCGCTGGTGACCGGGCGAGGGGCCTCCGGCCATCCGGGAGCGGCCCGGAGTCCGGCGACGGCCGCGCGAGCCGAGACGTTGGCGCGGACCAGGTCCGCGACGACGGGCCCGATGACCACCGGTCCGTCCCCGAAGTGGTGGGCCACGGCGGCCCCGGCTTTGTCCGGGTCGTCCACGTTGCCGAGGATGACCACCAGCCGGTCGCTCTGGACAGCGCACAGGGCGTCGAGCCCCAGCTGTCGGGCCGACCGGCGTACGTCGTCGAACAGGCTCTCCCGGGCAGGACCCGACGGGTCCGTGGACGGCACCCGGCCGAGCACGACAGTGACGTCGCCGGCGGCCTCCCAGCCGAGGGCGCTGGCCCGCGACCGGGTGGTCTCGTCGGCCTCGGCGCGCAGGACCGAGTCGACGACCAGCGCCTCGAGCCGGGCATCCCAGGCGCCGCGCATCTCGGCGGCGCGGGCATAGACCTCGGCCGTGGCGAAGGCCACCTCACGGGCGTATCTGATGACCGCCTCGCGGACGGACGACTCGTCCTCCTCGCCGACGACCTGGGTGACGCTGTCCTCGACGACCTCGATGGTCAACCGCACCATCTCCACGGTCTGGTGCAGGGTCACCACGCCGGTCAGAGCACGGGGAGCGGCACCGAAGACCTCGGCGGTGACGGAGGTCGCGTCCGGGTCGCG
>JALZKQ010000035.1 GCA_030859165.1 Actinomycetota bacterium | reverse complement strand
GCGTCACCCTGCTCGTCGTCGCCGGAGTCGTCGCTGCGGTCCGTGGCCGGCGCGGCGGCGTCTTTCTCGGCGGTCGCGGTCTCCGCCGGTGGTGTCTCGGTGGTCTCGGTGGTCTCCGACGGCGGTCCGGCCTTGCGCGTACGCCGGCGCGGTGCGGGCGTCGCCTCGGGGTCCGGGGCCTGGAACATCACCGATCCGCTGGACGCATCGGCATCGGCCGGCTCGTCCGCGACGGCCGGCGACGCCGTGGTGGTGGTGACGCGGCGCCGTCGGGTAGGGGTGGGGGTAGTGGTGAGCTCCTCGGCGGCGGAGAACAGCGCGCCTGGTGGCGCCGATGGGGTCTGCGGTGTTGGCTCGGCGCCCGCGTCCTGCTTCGTGGCCCGAGTGCGGGGCGCCCTCTTGGACACCTTGCGGGCGGGAGCCGCTGGCTCGGACGCGGGGTCCACGCTCGGCCCGGGGGCCACGGGCGCCGATGTCTCAGGCGCCGGTGTCTCAGGCGCCGATGTCTCGGTGCCGGCGGGAGCCTCCACCGGCTTCTTGGCGGCCCGCTTGCGCGGTGCCCGCTTGGCTGTCGCCTTCTTCACCGGCGCCTCGATTGCGACGTCGGCCGGCTCGGTAACCCCGGGGGTGCTGACGGCGTCGTTCGCCGGGGGTGGGCCGGCCGGCCGGGACGCAGCGCGTCGGCGGCGTGAGGCCGGCGCGGTCGGCTCGGGGGAGGTGCTGGACGGGTCGGTCGTGGTGCCGGGGGTGCTCTGGTCGAGCATCTGGTCTCCTCGGCCTCCGGGCGAGCGTGCTCGTACGGAAGCGAATCGGTCGCCCGCAGCAACTCAGCGCTGCCGCGGGGCGCAAGCCTGCGGGACCGTCGACGCTCTCCATCAATGTCAGTCGGAGGCCGCTGTCCTGCCGCGGTCGATGTCGTCCGCCCAGAAGGCGTCCGGCATGTCGCGGTCGAGGCTGAACGGATCTCCTACCGTGCCGGCCTGCGGATCGAGGGGACCCTGCGCCGTCCGGGTCAGCAGTGGCGGAACCGTGGGGCGCAGTCCCCCGACCTGGTCCAGGCCGGCGAGAACATCGTCGGGGCGTACGGACGGCGTGCCGTGCCGTATCACCACCCGCAGTATCGCACACGGGGCGCCATCAGCCCGACTCTGCGTCGACGCCACCGACATCCGCACCACTGCCGCGCGGCAGTCGAAGGTGCGCAGACCCTTTTTCGTCATCCGTGACACCTCGACCGATTCGGCCGTCAGGAACGCGCCGACAGCCGTGCGGGCGAGCTCCTCCTCCACCCCCGGCAGCGACATCTCCCAGTCGCTGGCCTCGAGGTGGTCGGTGAGGCTGCCACCCGCCGCTTCAGCCGCACCGATCACATCGATTCCGTCCGGGAGCGCCCCGTCGAGCGCCACGCGCACGTCCTCCGGGTCGCACCTGCGGTGCAGGCCGATCTCGAGGTACTCGGCCTCGCTGGCCGCGCCGGTCGGTGACGCCCCGGCATAGGAGATGCGCGGGTGCGGGTTGAAGCCGTGGGAGTACGCGACTGGGATCCCCGCGCGCCGCACGGCACGCTCGAGCGCACGGCCGATGTCACGGTGCGACGTGAAGCGCAGCCGCCCGCGCTTGGTGTAGCGCAGCCGTACCCGCTGCAGGACCGGCGGTTGGGGGTTCGGCGGGTCGGACACGGAGGTCGAGGCTACCGTGACCGACCCGCGCGTACGCTTCCGCGGACCCGACCTGCCATCATGCGTCGGTGACCGCCGATACCCGAGCGCTCAGTCCTGCCCCGGTGGCCTCGGGCCGGCGGCGGGCAGCCCGCTGGCTGACGCTGGTCGGCATCGTCGTCCTGGCGCTCAACCTGCGTCCGTCGATCACCAGCCTGGGCATCTCGCTGGAGCAGGTCCGCGACTCGATCGGCTTCTCCGGTTCGGTCGCCGGCATCCTCACGACCCTGCCGGTCCTGTGCTTCGCCGTCGTCGGTGTGGCCACCAAGACCATCGGGAACCGGATCGGGGTGCACCGCACGGCCGCACTGGCGCTCACGGCCACCACGCTCGGTCTGTTCCTGCGAGGGCTCACCGACTCGACCGTGGTCTTCCTCGCGGCGTCGGGGCTGTCGATGTGCGGCATCGCCATCGCCAACGTGACGCTGCCGCACCTGGTGAAGCTGCACTTCCCGGACCGGATCGCGGCTGTCGCCGGTCTGTACTCCTCCCTGCTGATGACCGGCGCCTTCCTTCCCTCGCTCACCTCGGTGCCGGTCGACCGGGCTACGGACACCTGGCGAGCCGGCCTGCTGGTGTGGGCTGTCGTGGCGGGGCTGTCGCTGCTGCCGTGGCTGGCCCTGACCCGGCACGAGGTCAGCGCCGACCTGTCCATCCACGGCCGGATCTCGGTCCGGATGCTGCTGCACTCACGCCTGGCGTGGTCCCTGGCGCTGTTCTGTGGACTGCAGTCGGCGATGGCGTACACCCAGTTCGGCTGGCTGACCCAGATCTACGTCGACGCCGGACTCAGCCGTGGCGAGGGCTCGCTGCTGCTCGGGCTGCTCACCGTCGTCGGCATCCCGTTGCCGCTGCTGCTGCCGTGGCTGTTCGCGCGCGTGCACGACCACCGCGTGTTCGTGGTCGTCTTCAGTGGCTCCGGCACGGCCGGCTTCACCGGCCTGTGGCTCGCCCCGGCGACGACGCCCTGGCTGTGGGCCGCGCTGATGGGCCTCGGGGGCTGCGCGTTCCCGTACGTGCTGACGATGATCGGTCTGCGCGCCCGCAGCCCTGATGCCGTGGCGGCGCTGTCGGCGTTCACGCAGGGTGTCGGCTATCTCGTCGCCGCGATCGGCCCACTGCTGGCCGGACTGCTCTACGACCTGACCGGCAAGTGGGACGTGCCGCTGGTGATCCTCGCGCTGCTCGGGCTCCCCATGCTCGTCGCGGGCTTCGGCTTCGTCCGGGAGCAGTACGTCGAGGACACCCTCGCGGGGCGTCACTGAGTGGGCTCAGCGCGCGATGAAGCTGATCAACGCCTGGTTGAACTGCTCGGCATGGGTGGTGTTGACGCCGTGCGGCCCACCCTCGATGAGCACCAGCTCGCTGCCGGTGATCGTTTCGTGGCTGCGCTTGCCGCTGACCTCGAACGGCACCGTCCCGTCGGAGTCACCATGGATGACCAACGTGGGCACGGTGACCTTGGCGAGGTCGTCGCGGAAGTCGGTCCGGCCGAAGGCGGCGATGCAGTCGAGGGTGCCCTTCGGCGAGGCGAACGCCGCGATGTCGCGGTGGTAGTCGCGATTCACCTGACTCAGCAGGTCGGTCCGGTCCCCGCGGCGAAGAACGCGGTCATGAAGTCGTCGAGGAACGCGAGCCGATCCCCCCGCACGCCGCCCTCGAACCCGGCGATGGTGGCGTCGTCGAGGCCACCGTCGGGGTTGTCGGCACTCTGGTAGAGGTACGGCGGGACGGCCGACGCGAGCACAGCCTTGGCGACCCGGTCGGATCCGTACGTGGACAGGTAGCGGACGACCTCGCCGCCGCCCATCGAGAAGCCGACCAGCGTGGCGCCGGTGACATCGAGGTGCTCGAGCAGGGCATGCAGGTCGGCGGCGAACGTGTCGTAGTCGTAGCCCTCCCACGGTTGCGAGGAGTCGCCGAAGCCGCGGCGGTCATAGGTGATGACACGGTGACCGGCGTCGATCAGCGCGGGCACCTGGTTCTCCCAGGAACGGCCGCTCAGCGGCCAGCCGTGGATGAGAACGACCGGCGCGCCGGAGCCGTGGTCCTCGTAGTACAGATCCACAGGGGCGCTGTTCTCGGTGCCGACGGTCAGACGGTCAGACGGTCAGACGGTCAGACGGTCAGACGGTCAGACGAGCCATGGTGCCTCCTTCTGGTCGCGGACCCCGCAGGCATCCGCATGTTCTGGGGACGACCCGACCGTACCCGATGAGATCGTGGCAGCCACCCGTGCCGGCATCCTCCTCAGGCCCGGCGGTCGAGGTGCTCCTCGAGCTGGCCCAGGGCCATGCCGGCGGCTCGAGCCACCCGGGTCGCGGGGTCCTGGGTGACACCGACCAGCAGCTCGAGGTGCTCACCCTCGCCCACGACCGCCACGGCCCGGACGGCGGCGATGCGGACCCGCTCAACGGGATCGTCGACCAGATCTGGCAGGGTGCCGGCTGCCTCACCGACCTCGCGCCGTCGCACCACCTTGGCCGCCATCTCACGCACCCGCCAGGCGGAGTCCGTCAAGGCGGCCACCAGCTCGGGCGACACGCTGTCGTCCCACACGTACAGCAGACCTCGCGCGCCCCACACGCGCGCCCAGTACAGCGGCCATCCGGTGGTGCCACCCACCCACTCGATCGGTGGGCGGTCCGGATCGCCGGCGCCGCTACGCCCGCTCATCAGGTCAGTGCACCAAGCCACCACTTCGTCGCTGCCGAAGCGTGCACACGCCTCCTGGATGAGCAGGCGCGGGTGTGCGTGGGGACTGTCCGGACGGTCCACCGGCTACTCCCATACGAGCAGCGGATGATCGCCGCCGAAGCCGGCGCGTTCGTAGAACGGGACCGACCGCGGTGTCGGGTTCAGCACGACACGGGCGAAGCCGTGGTCGAGGGCAGCGTCGAGCAACCGGCGCCCGACCCCGGCCTCCCGGTGGTGCGGAAGGACGAACACGTTCCCGACGTACCCCCAGCGGCCGGCGTCGCGGTCCGGTTCGGGCATCCGCTCGTGCACGAACATCACCAGCATGCCGACGGGGTTGCCGCCGTCGAGCGCCAGCCAGGCCCGCGCCCCGCAGTCGAGCTGTTGGGCGTACCACTGCGCGAACCGCACGTCGAACCCGTCGTCGGCATCCAGGGCGGTCCCGTGCCGCTCCAGCCGCCAGCGGCGACGCAGCCACGCCGACGCCGGAGCGTCGGCTGGTCCCGCTGCCCGGATCACACCACCGCCAGCGGCAGCAGCTGCCTGCCGGTGGGACCGATCTGGATCTCGGTGTCCATCTGCGGGCACACGCCGCAGTCGAAGCAGGGGGTCCAGCGGCAGTCTTCGACCTCCACGGCGCCGTCCGGGTCCAGGGCGTCCTGCCAGTCCTCCCACAACCAGTCGCGGTCCAGACCCGAGTCGAGGTGGTCCCAGGGCAACACCTCGGCGTACTCGCGCTCGCGCACGGTGTACCAGTCGAGGTCCACCGGCTCGCCGACCAACGCCAGCTGCGTCTGGGCCTTCCAGCGCTCGTAGGAGAAGTGCTCGCTCCAGCCGTCGAAGCGACCACCGTCGCGCCACACCGCCTCGATGACCCGGCCCACCCGCCGGTCGCCACGCGACAGCAGACCCTCGACGATGCCGGGCTTGCCGTCGTGGTAGCGAAAACCGATCGCGCGGGCGAACTGCTTGTCCGACTGCACCGAGCGGCGCAGCTTCGCCAGGCGCTCGTCCGTCGTGTCGGCGTCGAGCTGGGCGGCCCACTGGAACGGCGTGTGCGGCTTGGGCACGAACCCGCCGATCGACACCGTGCACCGGATGTCGCGACGCCCGGACACCTCGCGCCCGGTGGCAATCACCTTCTTTGCCAGCTCCCCGATCTGCAGCACGTCCTCGTCGGTCTCGGTCGGCAGGCCGCACATGAAGTACAGCTTCACCTGGCGCCATCCGTGCGAGTACGCCGCGGCGACCGTACGGATCAGGTCCTCCTCGGTCACCATCTTGTTGATGACCTTGCGCAGCCGCTCCGACCCGCCCTCGGGTGCGAACGTGAGTCCCGATCGTCGCCCGTTGCGGCTGAACTCGTTGGCCAGCGTGATGTTGAAGGCGTCCACCCGGGTCGAGGGCAGCGACAGCGACACGTTCGTGCCCTCGTACCGGTCGGCCAGGCCTTTGGCCATGTCACCGATCTCGGAGTGGTCGGCGCTGGACAGCGACAGCAGGCCCACCTCGTCGAAACCACTGCTCTCGACACCGTTCTTGACCATGTCGCCGACGGTCGTGATGCTGCGCTCGCGTACCGGGCGGGTGATCATCCCCGCCTGGCAGAACCGGCAACCACGCGTGCAGCCGCGGAAGATCTCCACCGAGTAGCGCTCGTGCACGGTCTCCGCGACCGGCACCAGGGGCTTTTTCGGGTACGGCCAGGCGTCGAGGTCCATCAGCGTGTGCTTGTGGATCCGCCACGGCACGCCGACATGGTTGGGCACGACCCGCTGGATCCGCCCGTCGGGCAGGTAGCTGACGTCGTAGAACTTCGGCACGTACACGCCGCCGGAGACCGCGAGCCGGAACAGCAGCTCGTCGCGGGGCGAGCGTCCGGGCCCGCGGGGGCGGCCCTCGGCCTTCCACTCGCGCACGACCTCGCTGATCGCGAGCACGATCTCCTCGCCGTCACCGAGCACGGCTGCGTCGACGAAGTCCGCGATCGGCTCGGGGTTGAACGCCGAGTGCCCGCCGGCGATCACGATCGGGTACGACTCGTCCCGGTCCACCGCGTGCAACGGGATGCCCGCGAGATCCAGGGCGGTGAGCATGTTGGTGTAGCCGAGCTCGGTGGCGAAGCTGATCCCGAGCAGGTCGAAGGCACCCACTGGGCGGTGGCCGTCGACGGTGAACTGCGGGATCGCGTGCTCGCGCATGACCTGTTCCATGTCGGCCAGCACGGCGTACGTACGCTCGGCCAGGATCCAGTCGCGTTCGTTCAGGATCTCGTACAGGATCGCGACCCCCTGGTTGGGCAGCCCCACCTCGTACGCGTCGGGGTACATCAGCGCCCAGCGCACCTCGACGGAGTCCCACGCCTTGCTCGCGGAGTTGAGCTCGCCGCCGACGTACTGGATCGGCTTGCCGACGGTCGGCAGCAGCGGCTCAAGCCGGGGGAAGACGGACTCGACAGGCATGGCGGTCCTCAACGTGGTCGCGGACGGTGACCGTCCCAGCGTAACCACCAAGCCCGGACCACTGCGCCGCCCCGCTGGGGGTAGGCATTTGGCGAGACACGCCCGGCGTGTCGCGCCGTACGGCTACCCCCAGCGGGGCGGGCGTTCAGGCGGCGCCGCGGCTGGAGAGGTAGCCGTTCGGGTCGAGCACGAACTTCTGAGCCGCGCCGGAGTCGAAGTCGGCGTACCCCTTGGGTGCCTCGTCGATCCCGATCGGCGTCGCGTTGACGGCCTTCGCGATCTGCACCCGGTCGTGCAGGATGGCCTTCATCAGGCCGTAGTGGTACTTCATCACCGGGCACTGGCCGGTCATGAAGCTGTGCGACTTCGCCCAGCCCAGGCCGAGCCGGATCGACAGGGAACCCTCCTTGGCGGCGTCGTCGACCGCACCGGGGTCGCCGGTAACGTACAGCCCCGGGATGCCGAGCCCGCCCCCGGCACGGGTGATGTCCATCAGTGAGTTCAGCACCGTGGCCGGCGCCTCCCCCTCCGAAGCCTTGCCGTGTCCACGCGCCTCGAACCCGACCGCGTCGACACCGCAGTCGACCTCCGGCTCCCCGAGGATCTGTGCGATCTGGTCCTTCGGGTCGCCCTTCGACACGTCGACCGTCTCGCAGCCGAAGGACCGAGCCTGAGTCAGCCGGTCGGCGTTGAGATCGCCGACGATGACGGCTGCGGCGCCGAGCAGCTGCGCCGACGCGGCTGCAGCCAGCCCGACAGGTCCGGCCCCCGCGACGTACACCGTCGAGCCGACGGTCACGCCGGCTGTCACGCAGCCGTGGAACCCGGTCGGGAAGATGTCGCTGAGCATCGTCAGGTCGAGCATCTTCTCCAGGGCCTGGTCGCGGTCCGGGAACCGCAGCAGGTTCCAGTCGGCGTACGGCACGGCGACGTACTGCGCCTGGCCGCCGACCCAGCCGCCCATGTCGACGTAGCCGTACGCGGATCCGGGCCGGTCCGGGTTGACGTTGAGGCAGATGCCGGTCTTTCCCTCCTTGCAGTTGCGGCAACGGCCGCAGGCGATGTTGAAGGGGACCGACACCAGGTCGCCCTCCTTGATGAACTCCACGCCGGGTCCGGTCTCCACGACCTCACCGGTGATCTCGTGGCCGAGGATCAGCCCTGCCGGAGCCGTCGTACGACCGCGGACCATGTGCTGGTCGCTACCGCAGATGTTGGTGGCGACGGTCTTGATGATCGCGGCGTGCGGGAGCGACCGGCCCACGTTGTCCGGGTTGACGCCCGGCCCGTCCTGAAGCTCGAAGCTGGGATAGTCGATGCTCTGCACCTCGACCGTGCCGGGGCTGATGTAGGCGACTGCTCTGTTGTCTGTCATGTGCCTCTTCCTCGTGAATCGTCGTGTCACCCAGGGCGGGTGGGCGCCGGGGGGCGGCGCCGAGGACGTCCCCGCACATCCGCATGCGACGCTACGCATGCGTGGCATGCGCCACAACTGGTGGTGAGGGGAGCAGGATGAGCCGACTTCCGCTGGATGGCCCCATCAGCCTGGACGGACGGTGGGTGGAGCTGCCGCTCGACACCGGAACCGACATCGACAGCTGGCTGGACCTGACGCTGCCCGCCGTCGCGGCGCGGGCCGGATGGCCGCCGGGCAGCGCCGACGACTTGAAGGTGCGCCAGGCGTGGTCGGCAGCGACCCGGCGGGGGCGTGAACGGGCAGCGCAGGATGTGTTGCGACACGCCATGGTCGGAGTGGTCGCTTGGACGCCGTCGGGTGCCCGGTCACCCATGGCAGTCCTCGATGTCGCGGCCCTGCGACTGCCCGAGGTGCCCCTGATGGGGATGGCCGTCGGTCAAGAGGTGGACCGATTCTTCGCCGAGGTGCGGGCCGAGGCCGCGCAGGAGCCTGCCGGCTCTGACGGGATGGCGATCGTCGGTGCCGGCGCGGTGCGCGTGCAGGCGCCGGCTGCCGGGGCACCGTTCGCCGACGACCTGCCGTACGTGCTCGCCTACGTGTGGCAGCAGCCGGGAAGCGGCTGCGTCGCGGCCGTCGGCGTGGTGGCGGTCGGGAGCGACACCGACGTGCTGGGCCATCTGGACGCCTTCGACGACCTGGTCACGACGCTGGAGCTGCGCCGGGTGCCCGAGCGCCGCATCTCGATCGGGCTGGTCACCGCGCTCGCCGAGCAGTGGTCCACCGAGCCCGGGCCTCAGCCACCGGTTTCATCGGATCCTCCCATGACGTCGCAGCCTGTGCCGCTCCACCGGCCCGTGCCCGCGCGCCGGACCTGGGCGGGCCGGCTGGCCGCATTGGGCAGGTCGCTGCGGGTCCCGCTCCTGTGCGGTGCGGCGCTCGCGATGGTGGCCGTCGGGCTGTCGCTCGTGGCAGGCAGCGACAGCGGTTTCTCGCTGGCCCTGTGGGGAGGCTCGCTGGTGGGCGCAGTCTGCTTCGGGGGCCTGGGGCTGGTCTTCTGCGTGCTGCCGCTGTTGATGGACCTCGACCTACGACCAGGACCCGGTGACACCGTCGGTTCCTGGGTCCCGTACGTCGTCACCGTGCTCGGCTGCGTCTCGATCATCATGTTCGTGGTGGTCAGCGCACATCTGCTCACGCGCGGCGAACAGCTCTTCTAGCGGCGTGCCTCGTCGCTTGATCTACGTGGGCCAGGCGACTCGTCCGCGGTCGGTGGCGTACCCACCCGGGTGTGCGCCATCCAGCCACGGTCAGCGACGTCCCGCCAGCCCCACCTGTCGCACCCGTACCGTCGGGGTGGCCAACGGAGGCTGTCGCCGAGGCAGACTGGCGCCGCCTTCCCCACCATGTGCTGGACTGACCTCTGGGGCGTCGAGCAGCCGCCGCGTCGTCGTCACCGTACCCAGTCGCCGGTTCAGGACGTCCTTGGTGGCATCACAACGGAACCGTTTCGTTGCCGGGCGTCCCCGCGACGAACCTATGGCTGCGGGGACGCCCGGCGACGAAAAGGGGCCAGGCAGCGACTCAGCCGAGACCCCGCGCCAGCCGCACGCATCCGCCGGGGATGCCAACGCTTCGCCGTCAGTCGGTCAGCGGGATCGCACGAGCTGCGAGCGCACCACGACACCCAGCCCCGGGCGCCTTACGGCGCGCAGATGGATGTTCTGCAGCAGACCCACGGCAGCCAGCGAGGCGAACATCGAGGTGCCCCCGTACGAGACGAACGGCAACGGGACACCAGTCACCGGCATGATCCCCAAGCACATGCCGATGTTCTGGAAGGCCTGGAAGCCGAACCAGCACGCCACGCCAACGGCGGCGAGCCGGCCGAAGATGTCCTCTGCGTTACGGGCGATGCGCAGCGCACGCCACAGCAGGACGCCGACGAGCACGATGATCGTGGCGGCGCCGACCATCCCGAGCTCCTCCCCGGCGACGGTGAAGACGAAGTCCGTGTGCTGTTCGGGCACGAATCCGGCCTGGGTCTGCGAGCCTTGGAAGAGCCCCTCACCGAAGACACCGCCGTTACCTATCGCCACCCGCGCCTGGATCGTGTTGTAGCCAGCCCCCCGGGGGTCCAGGGATGGGTCGGTGAAGGCCGAGAACCGCAGCAACTGGTACTCCTCCAGCACTCCTACCGAGATCGCGAGGTACACCGCTGCCGCCCCGAGCGCGACCAGGCCGACCAGCCAGCGCTTGGGCGCCCCGGCGAGCGCCAGCACGCCGAACACCACGGCGATCAGCACCATCGCGGTGCCGAGGTCGGGCTGGACCAGGATGAGCAGCGCAGGGACCGCGGCGATCAACAACGCCGGCACCAGGTCGGAGTCCGACAGGTGGTCGCGCAGCCGTCCCTCGGCGCGCTCGGCGAGCACCAGGGCCATCCCGACGATGACGCCGAGCTTGGCGAACTCGGCGGGCTGCACGGACAGTCCGCCGATCATCAACCAGGAGTGGGAGCCGTTGATCGTCGTACCGATGCCCGGCACGAAGATCAGCAGCAGCCCGGCCAACGACCCGAGATAGAGAGCTGCCGCCAGGAAGCGCAGCCAGCGGTGATCGGTAACCAGCACCACCACACCCAGCACGCTGCCGATCGCGATGTTGACGGTGTTGCGGGTCAAGAACGCCGTCGGGTCGTCGTCGACCAGGTACGACCGGTTGGCCGTGGCCGACCACACCAGCAGGGAGCCGATCACGCACAGCGCGACCACGCAGGCCAGCAGCACCCAGTCCAGCCGGCGCCAGGTCGGCGGCTCCACCGGCCGGCGGTACGCCGTGCTCACTGCCGCGCCCGGCGGGTGAGCGGAGCCACGATGCTCCCGTCCGCCTGGACGCGCGGCAGCGCCTGCGGCGGGGTGACGCCGGGGATGGCGGCTTCAGCCGGCCGGACCTTCTCGCCGTCGATGCCGTACAGCGCCTCCCAGATGGTTCGGACCGCGTCACCGGAGGAGCCGGACCCCGTCCCGGCCTGCTCGATCATCATCACCACGACGTAGTCCTCGTTGTACGTCGCCAGCCAGCCGGTGGTCTGCTTGCCCTGGACCTCCGCGGTGCCGGTCTTGGACCGGATCGGTACGGTGTCCAGCGGGAAGCCGCCCATCTTCCAGGCGTAGGTGCCGCTGCGGGTGGTCTCGAGCAGGGCATCGTCGATGTAGCGCAGCGACGCACGGCTGAACGGCACGCGTCCTGCCCTGGTCGGCTCGATCCGCCGCACGAGCTCACCGTCGGGCCCCAGCACGGCCTCGGCCAGGCGAGGCTCCCACAGCGTCCCGCCGTTGCTGATGGCGCCGTACGCGGTGGCCAGCTGCAACGGCGTGACCATCGTGTCGCCCTGGCCGATGACGAAGTTGACCGCGTCGCCGGCTCGGTACTTCCAGCCCTCGATGCAGAACTCCCGGGCGAACAGGTCGATGTACTTCGTGCCGCCCTCCTCGGCGAGCTCGCAGTAGTAGTCCTTCATGGCTCGGTAGTAGCTCAGCTTCCACTGCGGGTCCGCGATGCGGCCGTCCGCCTCGCCCGGCAGGTCCACCCCGGTCGCGGAGCCGAAGCCGAAGGCCTTGGCCGCATCGGCGAGCAACGACTCGGCCTTCGGGCCGGCCGAGTCACCGCCGGCCTGCTGCCACAGCTCGTAGCCGACCCGGTAGAAGAACGTGTTGCAGGAGACCTGCAGCGCCTTGTCGAAGCCGATGTATCCGTACGCGCCGCTCTCGAAGTTGGCAAACGAACGGTTGCCGACCTGCAGCGAGGATGAACAGTTGAGCCGGGTCCTCGTGCTGAAGTCGTCGGTTGCCAGTGCTCCCGCCGCCATGAACGGCTTGAAGGTGGACCCCGGCGCGAGCTGCCCCTGGGTCGGGCGCGACAGCAGCGGCTCGCCCGCCTTCTTCGAGTAGAGCCGGGCAAGCTGGCGGGTCCCGATGCCACCGACCCAGAGCGCCGGGTCGTACGTCGGGTAGCTGGCCATGGCCACGACCGAGCCGTCGCGCGGGTCCAGCACCAGCGCGGCTCCTGAGGTCGCCTTGTACCTGCGTCCGGTGATGTCGTCGAAGGTGCGCCGGGCAATCCTGATGGCCTGCTCGAGCTCGCGCTCCACGGTCGCCTGGACCCGAGCATCGATGCTGGTCACCAGCGTGTCCCCGGGGGTGGCCGGCGTCGCCTCGGTGTCGCCGGTGGTCCGGCCGAGCGAGTCGACCCCGACGCCGTTGCTGCCGGGCTGACCCCGCAGGTTGGAGTCGTACGCCCGTTCCAGACCCGAGCGTCCGACCAGCGACCCTCCGTTGAGGCTCTGGTCGCCGTCCTTCTGCGCCACGGCGAGCTCGTCGGCGGTGACGGGCGTGAGGTAGCCGAGCAGGTGTGCTGCGTTCATCCCGAACGGCGACGGATAGGACCGCACGCTGCGCTGCTCGATGACGACCGCCGGGTAGTCCTCCGCCTGCTCCTGGAGGCTGACGGCGACCTGCTGCGACACGTCCTCGGCGATGGTCACCGGCTGGTAGGGCGACCCGTTCCAGCAGACACCGGCCACCGGTGCCCCGTCCTCCCCGCAGAGCTTGGTCCGCGCCACGACTCGCGGGTAGTGCATGCCCACCGTCTGCGCCAGCCGGCGCAGCGAGTCCTCCTGCTCGTCCTCGTCGAGCCCGGCGAGCGCGGTGCGGTCCACCGACACCACCCATGACGACCGGCTGACCGCCAGCGGCCGACCCTGGTCGTCGACGATGAGGCCGCGCTGGGGCTGCACGACGACGTCCTGCACGGCGTTGTCCTGCGCCTGCGCGCGGTAGGACTCGCCGCTGGCGACCTGGATGAACCACAGCCGGCCGAGCAGCGTGGCGAACAGGGCGACCAGGAGCACCTGGACGACCACGAGTCTCGGACGGACCACCGCCGCGGACCGCGCACTCACGCCGGCGCCCAACGGTCGGCAGCGGGCTGCCCGATCCTGGACAGCGCGATGACCAGCGGCAACACCACGACGGCGACCGCCATGTCGAGCAGGACCTGCACCGGCAGCACGTCGAGCACGGACGACACCGAGACCCCCGGGTCTGCGAGGACGAGCCCGGACAGGCCGAACACCGACGCGCCAACGAACACGCCCGCGGCCACGGTGGCCACCGAGGCGACCGCACGGGCGCCGGCATCACCGCGGACCATCCCGCTCAGGTAGCCGACGATCACCAGGGACAACGCCCACCGGCCCGCCGTGTGATCGGCCGGCGGCGCGAGGTCGAGCACGAGGCCGGCTAGCAGACCGACGACCGCGGCATGTCGCGGGCCGTGGACCAGTGCCACGCCCACGACGACGAGCAGCACCAGGTCGGGCACCACTCCCCCGACCGAGACGTACGACAGCAGTCCGACCTGCAGGCTCACGGCCAACACGATGAGCACCGCGGTCACGGTGGCGCGCAGTACCGGCATCTCAGCGACGTCCCCCCGCACCGGTTGCCTGCTCGGAACCCGAAGACGGGGCTGCGCCCACCACCACCGAGACCAGGTCGAGCGCGGAGAAGTCGACGTACGGAGCCACGATGGCGGTGGTGGTCTGGTCCTGCGGACTGGACTCGACCGACTCCACCTGTCCGATCGGCACCCCCGCGACGTACGGGGTTCCACCGTCGCTGCCCCAGGACAGGACGCTGTCGCCGACCTGGGGCGTCGTGGTCGGGTCCATCGTGGTCAGGTGCAGGCGGGCATCGCCGGACAGGTCGCCGTCACCGCGGGCCATTCCGAGCTCCAGGTCGCGGTCGAGTCGCCCCCCGACCACCGATGCCGAGTCGACCACCAGCAGCACGGTGGCGGTGGACCGGTCGGCCCGTACGACCCGGCCCACCAGCCCGTCGGCGGACAGGACCGTCATGTCCGCCTGCACCCCGTCAGCCGTGCCGGCGTCGATGGTCACGGTGCGCGAGAACGACTGGGCCGGTCCGAACGCCACCACCTCGGCGCCGACGAGCTCGAAGCCGCTCTCCTGCGCCCGCAGCGACATCACGTCACGGGCCTCCCCGCGGGCGCGCACCAGCCCGAAGGTCTGCAGCTCGGTCCGCAGTTTTGCGTTCTCCGCCTCGAGGACCTCCAGGTCGGTGTGCAGCTCGTCGGCGTCGGCGAAACGCTCGGCGGCGGCCCCCAGCGGGCCGGAGACTGCGGCGAACCCGGTCTGCACGGGGCCGATGACCTCCCCCACGGCCGAGCGTGCCACGTCGACCGGGGAGTCGTCCCCGGACGCGTCCACCGCCATCACCGCGATCGCCGCCAGCACCAGCAGCACGAGCGCGCGGCGCGAGGACCCGTTGTCGCGCCGGGTCGGCGCGGTCACCGTCGGGGCTCCGAGATCAGCACCTGCCGCAGCGCTTCGAACTCCTCGACGCACCTGCCGGCGCCCATCGCCACCGAGTGCAGCGGGTCGTCCGCCACGTGCACCGGCATCCCGGTCTCGTGCCGCAGCCGCGCGTCGAGACCTCGCAGCAGCGCGCCGCCCCCGGTCAGGACCAGACCGCGGTCCATGATGTCGCCGGCCAGCTCGGGTGGGGTCTTGTCCAACGTCGTGCGGACGGCGTCGACGATGGCGTGCACGGGTTCCTCGATGGCCTGACGGACCTCCGCGCTCGACACGGTGACCGTCCGGGGCAGACCTGAGACGAGGTCACGACCGCGGATCTCGGCCTCCGGCTCGTCCGGCAGCGGGAACGCCGAGCCCAGCTCGATCTTGACCTCCTCGGCGGTCCGCTCGCCCAGCATCAGCGAGTACTCCTTCTTGAACCAGGAGACGATCGCGGCATCGAGGTCGTCTCCGGCGGTACGGATGGACACGCTGGTCACGATGCCGCCGAGCGAGATCACGGCTACCTCTGTGGTGCCGCCGCCGACGTCGACGATCATGTTGCCGGTGGCCTCGTGCACCGGCAGCCCGGCACCGATCGCCGCGGCCATCGGCTCCTCGATGATGTAGACCTGTCGTGCACCGGCCTGGTAGCCGGCCTCCTTGACGGCGCGCTGCTCGACCGACGTGATGCCGCTGGGCACGCACACCACCAGGCGCGGCTTGGCGAAGTACCGCCGCCGGTGCACGCGCTGGATGAAGATGCGCAGCATCTGCTCGGTCGACTCGAAGTCGGCGATGACCCCGTCTCGCAGCGGCCGGATCGCGGTGATGGCGTCCGGGGTACGGCCGAGCATCCGCTTGGCCTCGGTGCCGACGGCCAGGATCTCGCGGGTCTGCGAGTTCAGCGCGACGACCGAGGGTTCGTTGAGCATGACACCGCGGCGCCGTACGTACACCAAGGTGTTCGCGGTGCCGAGATCGACCGCCATGTCACGACCGATGAAGCTGTTGGCCATGCGCCCCGACTCCCATGTCGACCGACGGCGACGGGCCTGACGCCGCACCGTGTCCAGCCGCCAGGCTAGGCGGGGGGCCGCGCCGATCCCGGCAGTGACACGCGCACCGTCCCACTGGGGGTAGGCATTCGGCGAAGACA
Source organism: Actinomycetota bacterium (assembly GCA_030859165.1). Classification (GTDB taxonomy): domain Bacteria; phylum Actinomycetota; class Actinomycetes; order Propionibacteriales; family Nocardioidaceae; genus JACCXZ01. The sequence continues at coordinate 14,608 of JALZKQ010000035.1, read as the reverse complement.
CGCCGGCGTGTCGCGCCAAATGCCTACCCCCAGTGGTGCAGGTCAGGGCAGGTCAGGAAACCACAGGGCGATCTCGCGGCCGGCCGAGTCCACCGAGTCCGAGCCGTGTACGAGGTTCTCGCGGTTGGACAGCGACAGGTCCCCGCGGATGGAGCCGGGTGCCGCGGCCCGTCCGTCGGTGGCACCGTTGACTGCCCGCACGACCTCGATCGCCTCGTCACCCTGGAGCACCATCGCCACCAGCGGGCCCGAGGTGACGAACGCGCGCAGCGGCGGGTAGAAGTCGCGCTCGACGTGCTCGGCATAGTGCGCGTCGGCCTGGTCCGCATCGATGCAGCGCAGGTCCATCGCGACCAGCGTGAGGCCCTTGGCCTCGTAGCGACCGAGAACCTCTCCGATCAGGCCGCGGCGGACCGTGTCGGGCTTGAGCAGGACGAGGGTGCGCTGGGTCATGGCGCGCAGCGTATCCGGCTGCCGTCATCGGGTCGGGGGTCCGCGCTCAGCTGGCGACGTCGCGGGTCTCGCAGCGGACGCGGGCGGCCTTGACCTCCTCGACCCGGCGACCGAGCCCCAGCGCCAGGACCCACAGTGCGGCGAACACGCCGCCGAGGAAGAACATGACAGGGATGACGAAGCCCAGACCGACCGCGAGCACCTGCGTGAGGTGCCCGAGCCAGTAGCCGTACGGGCGGCGCAGCGACCCGGCGGCGACGAGCGCCAGCACCGCGAGACCGACGCCGATGGACCACCCCGCAGCGTCGCCGACGTCGGTGAGCGCGACCAGCACGAGGGCGGTGAGGAAGAGCACGATCGACTGCAGACCCAGCGTGGCCGCGCACATCATCCGCATCAGCGGGGTCCCCGGAGCAGCCGCCGCGCCTCGCCGACCGTCACGACCGACCCGGTGACCAGGACGCCCCCGGATCCGAGAGCCTCGCCGTAGGAACCACCCTCCTCCGCGAGTCCGGCCGCGACGTCGATCGCGTCGTCGAGCCGGCGGCGCACGTGCACCCGGTCGGGACCGAAGATCCCCTCGGCGATGTCGCCGAGCTCGTCGGCGGCCAGCGAGCGTGACAAGGAGTTCTCGGTGCAGACGATCTCGGCCATGACCGGCTCGAAGGCGGCCAGGATGTCGTCCACCGCCTTGTCGGCCATCACCGCGACAACGCCGATCAGCGGGCTGAAGGTGAAGGCCTCCTGGACCGCCTGCGCGGCGGCGTACGCCCCGGCGGGGTTGTGCGCCGCGTCCAGCACGATCACCGGGCTGCGCCGGATGACCTCGAGACGCCCGGGCGAGGTCACCTCGGCGAAGGCGCCCCGCACCACGTCGAGATCGAGCTCGATTCCCCCCACGAACGCCTCCACCGCTGCCAGCGCACAGGCGGCGTTCTGCGCCTGGTGCTCGCCGTGCAACGGCAGGAAGACCTCGGTGTACTCCGTGGCCAGACCCTGCAGCGTCACGAGCTGGCCGTCGACACCGGGAAGGCGCAGGGTCACGCCGAACTGCTCGCCCTCGACGGCGACGCCCGCCCCGACCTCCACGACACGTGAGGCAAGGACCTCGGCCACCTCGCGCGGCTGCTCGGCGAGCACCGCGAACGAGCCGGGCTTGATGATGCCCGCCTTCTCCACGGCGATGTCGGCCGGGCGCTCACCGAGGTAGCCGGCGTGGTCGACCGCGACCGGGGTCACGACGGACACCTGGGCGTCGGCCACGCTGGTCGCGTCCCACGAGCCGCCCATGCCGACCTCGACCACCGCGACGTCGACCGGCGCGTCGGAGAAGGCGGCGTACGCCATCGCGGTGACGGTCTCGAAGAACGACAGCGGGTGCGGGTGCGAGCGGTCGACCACCTCGAGGTACGGGGCGATGTCGGCGTAGGTACGGGCGAACACCTCCTCGCTCACCGGATCGCCGTCGACGCCGATCCGCTCGGCCATCGACTCCAGGTGCGGACTGGTGAACAGGCCGGTACGCAACCCCATCCGGCGCAGCAGCGCGTCGATCATGCGCCCCGTCGAGGTCTTGCCGTTGGTCCCGGTGAGGTGGATGACGGGGTACGTCGTCTGGGGGTCGCCGAGCAGGTGGACCAGGGCGCGGACCCGGTCCAGGCTCGGCTCGAGGCGAGACTCCGGCCAGCGTGCGAGCAGGGCGCGCTGGACGTCGTCGTACGCGGCGCGGGCAGGGTCTGTCATGAGGTGCCAAGCCTATCGGGACCGGCAGCCACTAGACTTTGCAGCATGGTCATGACTGGGGCGACGACCCGCTGCGGCGGCGGTCCATGTGCGGGGCGCGGCGGCGGTGGCCGTGCTCGAGTAGTCCCGCGCTCCTGAGCGCCTCCCAGCCCCCGAACGAGCCGCTGTGCGGACCGGCCACACCCCGGCGCGTCGCCAGCGCAGCCACGAAGGTGATCCCCGTGACGAGCCACGAGCACGCCCCCCGTACCTCCTCGATGCCCGAGAAGCCCGCCCTCGAGGGTCTCGAGGCGAAGTGGTCGCGGAGGTGGGAGGAGCAGGGCACCTACCTGTTCGACCGCAGCGTCGGTGACCGGGCCAAGGTGTTCTCGATCGACACCCCGCCCCCCACGGTGTCCGGGTCGCTGCACCCCGGTCACGTGTTCAGCTACACCCACACCGACCTGATCGCCCGCTACCAGCGCATGACCGGCAAGCAGGTCTTCTACCCGATGGGCTGGGACAACAACGGCCTGCCGACCGAACGTCGGGTCCAGCAGTTCTTCGGCGTTCGCTGCGACCCCTCGCTGCCGTACGACCCGGACTTCACGCCGCCGCAGGCGCCGGACCCGAAGAAGCAGGTGCCGGTCAGCCGGCGCACGTTCATCGAGCTGTGCCAGCGGCTGATCGCCGAGGATGTCCGGGTCTTCGAGGACCTGTGGCGCACGCTCGGTCTGTCGGTGGACTGGACGCAGCTCTACACGACGATCGGCGACACGTCCCGGGCCACCTCGCAACGGGCGTTCCTGCGCAACGTCGCGCGCGGTGAGGCCTACACGGCCGAGGCGCCCACCCTGTGGGACGTCACCTACCAGACCGCGATCGCGCAGGCCGAGCTCGAGGCCCGCGACTATCCCGGCGCCTACCACCGCGTCGCCTTCGGCCGCGCGGACGGTCCGGTCCACGTCGAGACGACGCGCCCGGAGCTGATCGCCTCGTGCGTGGCGCTGATCGCGCACCCCGACGACGAGCGCTACCAGCCGTTGTTCGGTACGACTGTCACCTCGCCGCTGTACGACGTGCAGATCCCGGTGCTCGGGCACCCGGCCGCCGAGATGGACAAGGGTGCCGGCATCGCGATGTGCTGCACCTTCGGCGACCTGACCGACGTCGTGTGGTGGCGCGAGCTGCAGCTGCCGATGCGCACGTTGATCGGTCGCGACGGCCGGATGTCACGCGAGGTCCCGGAGTGGATCCACAGCGAGTCCGGTCGCGCCGCGTACGCGCAGATCGCCGGCATGACCACGTTCTCCGCCCGGCAGGCCACCGTCGCCGCGCTCGGCGAGTCCGGTGACCTCGACGGCGAGCCGACACCCGCCCAGCGCATGGCGAACTTCTACGAGCGGGGCGACAAGCCGCTGGAGATCGTGTCGACGCGCCAGTGGTACATCAGGAACGGCGGTCGCGACTCCGAGCTACGAGGCCGTCTCGTGGCCCGTGGTGCCGACATCGCCTGGGTGCCGGAGTTCATGCAGCACCGCTACACCAACTGGGTCGACGGGCTCAACGGCGACTGGCTGATCTCCCGTCAGCGCTTCTTCGGGGTGGCGTTCCCGGTCTGGTACGCCCTCGACGCCGACGGAACGCCCGACCACGACCGGCCGCTGCTGCCGGCTGAGGCCGAGCTGCCGATCGATCCCACGTCCCAGGCGCCGCAGGGCTACGACGAGTCTCAGCGCGGCGCGCCGGGCGGTTTCATCGCCGACCCCGACGTGATGGACACGTGGGCGACCTCCTCACTGTCGCCACAGATCGCCTGCGGATGGGAGACCGATCCGGAGCTCTTCGGGCTCACCTTCCCCATGGACCTGCGCCCGCAGGCACACGACATCATCCGCACCTGGCTGTTCTCCACCGTCGTGCGGTCCCACTTCGAGCACGGCACCGCCCCGTGGCGGCACGCGGCGATCTCCGGGTTCGTGCTCGACCCGGACCGCAAGAAGATGGCCAAGTCCAAGGGCGTCGCGGTGGTGCCGTCGCAAATCCTGCAGAGATTCGGTGCCGACGCCGTGCGTTGGCGTGCCGCGATGTCACGCCCGGGTCTGGACTCGCCCTTCGACGAGAGCCAGATGAAGGTCGGGCGGCGCCTGGCGATGAAGGTCCTCAACGCGTCCCGGTTCGTGCTCGGGCTCGCTGCGGCGAAGACTGCGACCGGGCAGGTCACCGAACCGGTCGACCTCGCCATGCTGCACCGGCTCAGTCAGGTCGTCGAGGCGGCCACCGAGTCCCTGGACGCGTTCGACTACACCAGTGCGCTGGAGGTCGTGGAGCGCTTCTTCTGGACCTTCTGCGACGACTACCTCGAGCTGGTCAAGGAGCGGGCGTACGGCTCGCGCGGCGACTCTGCGGCGGCCTCGGCGCGGACGGCACTGGCCACCGCACTGTCGGTCCAGCTGCGCCTGCTCGCGCCCTTCCTCCCGTACGTCACCGAAGAGGTGTGGTCGTGGTGGCAGGACGGCTCGGTGCACCGCGCCTCGTGGCCGAGGCCGGCCGAGGACATCGCCGTGATCCCACACGACCCGGCCGTGCTCGAGGCGGCTGCCGCCGTGCTGGCCGGCATCCGCGGGGCGAAGTCCACGGCGAAGGTGGGGATGCGGACCGAGGTCACGACACTGACCGTCCGCGGTCCGCAGGACGACCTCGACCGCGTCGCACGGGCCCTGGACGACGTGCAGGCGGCCGGACGGGTTGTCGGTGAGGTCGTCATGACCGCCGACGAGTCACGGGCGCAGCTCTCGGTGACGGCCGAGCTCGCGCTTCCGGAGGCCGAGCAGCCCGCACGGGCGTGAGCCCCATCCGTCTCAGGTTTACCAGGGTCCCCTGGTAAACCGCACTGACCATGGGTTGCAGCCCATGGGCAGTGACAACATGCCGAGGGGAGTACGCGCGTTCGAGAAGTCGGCTCAGCCGCCGGACCCGCCGGCCACTGTGTAGGACCACAGCTCACTGTGCTGGCCGACCGGCTCGGGCGCGTCCTCGCCGGCGCGCTCGGCCGCCGAGCGGTGCCCGTGCGCGAAGGCCGGCGAGCTCACCCAGGCGTGGAACGCCTCCTCGTCGCGCCATCGGGTGACCACCAGCCAGGTGGTGCGGTCGTCGGTCGGCTTGAGCAGCTCGAATCCCTCGAAGCCGTCCTGGCCGTCCACGCCGCCGGCCCGCGCGGCGAATCGCCGGGCGAGCTCGTCGCCGGAGTCGACGGCCACGGTGATCGCGTTGATCTTGATGACGCTCATGGTTCCACCCTGCCACGCGAGCGCACACCGCGGCTCAACGCGTACGGCTGCGCCCCAGCGTGGTTCCGGCGGCGTTGAGCGAGCGCGACGACTTGGGCGGCGCCGGCCAGTCGGCCACCGGCCAGGAGTGCCGGCGGGCATGCCGGAGCAGGAAGACGTCTGGTCGTACGACGACGGGGTTCCCGACAGCCGCGAGCATCGGAAGGTCGGAGTGCGAGTCGGCGTAGGCGTACGAGCGCGTCAGGTCCAGATCGTGCTCACCGGCGTACTGACGCAGCCACGCGGCGCGAGACTCCCCCACCAGCGGTGGCGCGCTCAGGTGGCCGTTGCAGACGCCGTTCTCGTCGACCGACAGGTCGACGGCCTCGATGTGGTCGAACAGGTCGGACAGCGGACGCGTCAGCGGCCGGATCGACCCGGTGACGAGCACGGTGCGGTGCCCCGCGTCGCGGTGCTCCTGGATCCGCCGGACCGCCTCGGGGGACAGCAGCGAGCGCACGTGGGGGGCCAGCACGTCATCGGCGAGGGCGTCGAGGGCGGCGAGCCGGGTACCGGCGTACTGGCGGTAGACCGCACGCAGGAAGGCGCTGCGGTCGTGCCGCTCCGCGACCAGCTGGGCGGGCACCTTGGCGAGCGTCCGGGTGATCTCGGTCAGCCGCCGGCGCGGGCTCAAGTCGTGCAGCCGCATCCACAGATAGCTTTCGACAACGTTCGCCGACAGGAGGGTTCCGCTCAGGTCGAAGACCGCGACCGCGCGCTCGTCGCTCCTCAGCGTGCGGGGCCCGACGCTGCTCGACGACGAGCGACTGCGCCGGATCTCGTCGACCCGTCGGATCGGAGACGTCACCGCCGGGCAGTGCACGTCGACGACGTAGTGGTCCCAGTCGATGCTCGCGGTGTCGAAGGCGAAGGCATCTCGGTCGGTCGGGGCGAGCCGCTCGTACAGCGCGAGGGTCGAGGCGTCGGTGAACGTCAGCTCGGCCTTGGCGTACTCGGCATACAGGTCGATGTAGCGGCGCAGGAAAGCCAACTGGTCCCGCTGCTTCTCCAGCGTGCCTGCCACCTGGCGGGCACGCGTGGCGCGTGGCAGCCGCGTGACCAGGAAGTCCGCGACCGCCAGTGCCCGCTCGCTCACGTCGAGGCGACGCAGGACCGAGGCAGGCCCCCGGAACTGCCAGTCCGGCAACGTGACCGGCCCCTGCCCGTCACGGTCGAAGGGGTGAGCCAGGAAGTACGTGCGCACCCGCTCGTAAAGGCCCCGGAAAGTCAGGGTGTTGCGACCGCCGGAGGAGACGTGGTACCAGCGCGGGTCACCCGGTTGCGGGGGCTCGCCGAGCACCGCGACGATCGCGGCGACCACGTGGTCGATCGGCACGATGTCGACCGCGGTGTCGGCGGCCGCCGGGAACTGGGTCAGTTCACCGCGCCCGTACGCCAGGATCAACGGCTCGGCCATCTTGAAGCCTTCGATCCAGCCGGGGTACGGGACCGCCAGGGCCGACTCGATGATGCTCGGGCGCACCACGGAGACCGGCAGGTGCTGCGCGTACTCTTCCGCGATCCGCTCCGCCAGCGCCTTGGTGAAGGTGTAGCAGTCGGTCCAGCCGAGGCTGCGGGCCCGCTCGGTCCCGGTGCGGACCAGCTCCTCCTTGACCCATGCGCGCCGGCGCTCCTCGGTGGCTGTCGCTGCGGTGAGGAGTCCGGCGCGACTGTGGTCCCGCTCGGCGCGCGCCCGCATACCTTCGAGCGCGTCAGCGGTACGCGAGCGGTCGTCGATGGCCTTGCCCTGGGCCAGGCCCCAGGCGAGCTCGGCCTCGAGGTCCACGGCGTGCTCGACCGGCCCCTCAGGGATCGCCCCCCGACGCCTCCCGGCGACGTAGGCGGTGGAGATGTGCACGTAGTGGACGTGGTGACCGACCTCGGCGACTCGTGCCAGCAGGTCGCGGGTGCCCACGACGTTGGTACGGAAGGCCTCGTCCACCGGCGGGTCGAAGGACACCTCGCCGGCACAGTGCACCACGGCGTCGAGGTCACCGGGTAGCTCGGGCACGTCGGTGAGGTCACCCTCGAGCACCCGCAGGCGGGTGGCCATCAGTGCGTCGATCCCCCCGGCGGCCTGCACCACGTCGTCGAAGATCGACTTGCCCAGCAAGGCGCCGATTCGCGCCGAACCACTCGTCGAGCCCCTGGGTCGCACCAGGGCGACGACCCTGACGCCGGGTACCTGGGTGAGCAGCCGGTGCAGGAGTGCCTCTCCGACGAAGCCGGTCGCCCCGGTGACGAGAACGGTGCAGCCGTCCAGACGGTCTGCCAACAACGGCCGTCCCGCGGCAGCATTGATCAGTGCCGGGGCAGCATTCATCGGTGGGGGCCTCACGGGATGGGGTACGACTGGGGAGCGACACCGCACCCTAGCCCAGCGGGCCGGGTCGCCCACCACCCGCCGGGGAAGGGTCAGGCGGACTTGCGCGACTTCTTCGCCGGCTCGTTCTTCTGTGGCTCGCGTGGCACCAAGGTCGGGTTGACGTTCTCCAGCACGACGTCGGCGCTGATCACGACCTTGGCGACGTCCTCGCGGCTCGGCACGTCGAACATCACGTTGAGCAGGACCTCTTCGATGATGGCACGCAGCCCGCGGGCTCCGGTGCCGCGCAGCATCGCAAGGTCGGCGATCGCGTCGATGGCCTCATCGGTGAACTCCAGCTCGACGTCGTCGAGGTCGAACAACCGGGCGTACTGCTTGACCAGCGCGTTGCGCGGCTTGGTGAGGATCTCGACCAGGGCGTCCTTGTCCAGGGAGTCCACGGTGGCGATGACCGGCAGCCGGCCGATGAACTCCGGGATGAGCCCGAACTTCAGCAGGTCCTCGGGCATGACCCCCTGCAGCACCTGGTCGCTTGTCGGCTTGGTGAGCGAGGAGACGTCGCTGCTGAAACCCAGCGAGCGCTTGCCGCTGCGACTCTCGACGATCTGGTCGAGGCCGGCGAAGGCGCCGCCCACGATGAACAGCACGTTGGTGGTGTCGATCTGGATGAACTCCTGGTGCGGATGCTTGCGCCCGCCCTGCGGAGGCACCGACGCGGTGGTGCCCTCCAGGATCTTCAGCAGTGCCTGCTGGACACCCTCCCCGGACACGTCACGCGTGATCGACGGGTTCTCGGACTTGCGGGCGATCTTGTCCACCTCGTCGATGTAGATGATGCCCGTCTCGGCCTTCTTGACGTCGTAGTCAGCGGCCTGGATCAGCTTGAGCAGGATGTTCTCGACGTCTTCGCCGACGTAGCCGGCCTCGGTCAGCGCGGTGGCGTCCGCGATCGCGAACGGGACGTTGAGCATCCGGGCCAGGGTCTGAGCGAGGTAGGTCTTGCCGCAGCCGGTCGGGCCGATGACGAGAATGTTCGACTTCGTCAGCTCGACGGAGTCGTCACGGGTGTGGCGTCCGGCGGTGACCCCGGCCTGCACCCGCTTGTAGTGGTTGTAGACGGCGACGGCGAGCGCCTTCTTGGCGGCGTCCTGGCCGATCACGTAGCTGTCGAGAAAGCTGGAGATCTCCCGCGGCTTGGGCAGCTCGTCGAGCCCTAGCTCGGTGCCCTCGGAGAGCTCCTCCTCGATGATCTCGTTGCACAGGTCGATGCACTCGTCGCAGATGTAGACGCCCGGTCCGGCGATCAGCTTCTTGACCTGCTTTTGGCTCTTCCCGCAGAACGAGCACTTCAGGAGGTCGCCTCCATCGCCGATGCGTGCCACGCGACGTCCTCCCTCACAGCCCCACGGCACGACGCCGCAGGTGTCCTACAACAGGTTCGACCGTACCCCGGTCACGGCTCGGGCGAACCGGGGACGCACCGGGAGGGAGTACGCCGAGGGCGAACGACCTTCCGGTGGCGTGACGGTCCGTGCTCAGGCCGAGATCGCCGGAGCGCTCTTGAGCGACTCGAAGACGCTGTCGACCAGTCCGTACTCGACGGCCTGCGCAGCGGTCAGGATCTTGTCCCGCTCGACGTCATGGCTGACCTCCTCGGCGGTCTTGCCGGTGTTGTCCGCGATCATCTGCTCGAGCAGCGCGCGCATGCGCAGGATCTCGTTGGCCTGGATCTCCAGGTCCGAGGACTGGCCGTAGGTCGCCTCGGTGTAGGGCTGGTGGATCAGGATCCGGCTGTTGGGCAGCGCGAACCGCTTGCCCTTGGTGCCGGCGGCGAGCAGCACCGCCGCTGCCGAGGCGGCCTGACCCAGGCACACGGTCGACACGTCCGGCTTGAGGTAGCGCATCGTGTCGTAGATGGCCGTCAGGGCCGTGAACGAGCCACCTGGTGAATTGATGTAGATGCTGATGTCGCGCTCGGGGTCCATCTGCTGCAGGCACAGCAGCTGGGCCATGATCGCGTTGGCCACGTCGTCGCTGATCGGGGTGCCGAGGAAGATGATCCGCTCGTCGAACAGCTTCGCGTACGGGTCGATACGGCGGTAGCCGTAGGAGGTGCGCTCTTCCCATTGCGGGATGTAGTAGTTCATCGCTGCGTCGTCCTCACTTTTTTGTTCTCACTGGTTCTCGGTGACGTCGCGGACCTCGCCCGCGCTGGACACCACGGTGTCGATGAAGCCGTACGCCAACGCCTGCTCGGCGGTGAACCAGCGGTCGCGGTCGGCGTCGGTCTCGATCTGCTCGACCGACTGACCGGTGTGCTCGGCGATGAGGTCGAAGAGCACCTTCTTGATGTACAGCGACTGCTCGGCCTGGATCTTGATGTCGGAGGCCGAGCCACCGAGGCCGCCGGAGGGCTGGTGCATCATGATCCGCGCGTGCGGGAGGGCGAAACGCTTGCCCGAGGCTCCAGCGCAGAGCAGGAACTGCCCCATCGACGCGGCGAGGCCCATCCCGACCGTCGCGACGTCGTTGGAGATGTACTGCATCGTGTCGTAGATGGCCATGCCGGCGTCGACCGAGCCGCCCGGTGAGTTGATGTAGAGGTAGATGTCGGCCCGGGGGTCCTCGGCGTTCAGGAGCAGCATCTGCGCCGCGATCGCGTTCGCGTTCTGGTCGCGCACCTCCGAGCCCAGGAACACGATGCGTTCCTTGAGCAGGCGCTGGTAGATGTGGTCGTCGAGGCCGTAGCTCTGGCCGCCGTTGCTCTGGTTGTCGTTCACGTTGGCGACCCTAGCCTGGCTCCCCGACCGACCCACGCGGGATCCACCGATGTTCGCTGACGGCGCACGGGTGGTCCGCCACGACCGTGGGGGTAGGCAGATGGTGCGACACGCCGGGCGAGTCCCGCAATCTGGCTACCCCCAGCGAAGGGGGTCGGCTGTGGAGCCGGGTCAGCCCCGGTTGGACGACTCGGCCGTGTCCCGTCCGGCGACATCATCGGCGGCGGGCCCAGCGTCCTCGGTCGTCTCCACCTGGTCGCCCAGGCTGCCGTCGGGCTGCAGGCGCTTGAGGTCGACCTCGTTGCCGGACTGGTCGCAGACCTTCGCCGCCTCGACGATCCGGGCCAGCGCCTTGCCGCGACGGATCTCGCCGACCAGCTCAGGCACGTGGTTGTGCTCCATCGCGTGGCGGACGTACTCGTTGGGGTCGGTGCCCGACTGCTGGGCACGGCGCACGACGTGCTGAGTCAGCTCCTGTTCGCTGACACCGAGCTGCTCGACCTTGGCGACCTCGTCGAGCAGGAACCGCGCGGCCAGAGATTCCCGCACCCGGCGCTCGAGGTCGGTGCTGAACTCCTCCTCGGTCTGCTCCTCGGACTCGAGGTAGGCCGCGAAGGTCATGCCGGCATAGCTGAGCTGCTGCTCGATCTGCTGACTGCGGGCCTGCTTCTCCTCGGCGACGAGGGCGTCGGGCAGTGCGATGTCGACGCGGTCCAGGAGCACCTCGAGCACGGCGTCACGCGCGGCGTTGGCCTGCTCGAGGCGCCTGCCGCGAATCAGCTTCTCGATCAGGTCGGTACGCAGCTCGGCCACCGTGTCGAACTCACTCGCGGTCTGGGCGAAGTCGTCGTCGAGGTCGGGTAGCTCCTGCTCCTTGACGGCGCTGACCGACACCTCGATCTCGACGTCGGTACCGTCGTACTCGGCGCCCACCAGCTGGCTGGTGAACGTCGCGGACTCCTCGGCTGACAGGCCGACCAGCGCCTCGTCGAGGCCGTCGAGCATGGTGCCCTGACCGACCTGGTAGCTCAGCCCGGCCGTCTGAGCCTCCTCGATCGGCTCACCGTCCTTGGACGCGGACAGGTCGATGGTCACGAAGTCCCCGTCGACAGCGGCACGCTGCACGTCGTGGAGGGTGCCGAACCGGGCCCGCAACGCGTCGACCTGCTCGTCGACGTCCTCGTCGGTGACGGTCGCGTCGTCCACGCTGACCTCGAGTCCCTCGTAGTCGGGGACCTCGATCGCGGGCACGATGTCGAGCTCTGCAGTGAACTCGAGCACCTCGCCGTCCTCGAACCTGGTCACGTCGATGTCGGGCTGGCCGAGCGGGTTGAGCTCGTTGTCCTGCAACGCCTGCATGTACAGACCGGGCAGAGCGTCGTTGACCGCCTCATCGAGGACGGGCCCCCGCCCGATGCGCTGGTCGATGATGGCCGCCGGGATCTTGCCCTTGCGGAACCCGGGCACCTGAATCTGCCGGGCGATCTTCTTGTAGGCCTGGTCGAGGCTCGGCTTGAGCTCCTCGAAGGGCACCTCGATGGTGAGCTTGACCCGCGTCGGGTTCAAGGTCTCGGCCGCGCTCTTCACGTGGCGTTACTCCGTTCGACGGGGGCTTCGGTGGGTCGTCGTGACGCCGGGCCTCGTGCGGGTCCAGACATTCCGATCGAGTCTACGGCACCAGTCCCGGAGCACAGGACGCCCGCCGACTGCTGCGATGGTCGGGGCGACAGGACTCGAACCTGCGTTTAGCCGCTCGTGTGCGACAGGGTGTGACCTGCTGATACTGCCTCTGACCTGCGACGATAGAGCACTGTGGCGCTGGACACAAGTGGACACAGAATGCCGTGGATGTACTCTGTTGTTGCACGTTGTCGCACGGTGAGGGGAGTGGGCGTGGCTCGCAGGCGAGGATTCGGGGCGATTCGGCGACTGCCGTCCAAGCGCTACCAGGCCAGCTACACCGGACCCGACACGCTGCGCCACCTGGCCCCGGTCACCTTCGAGACCCGCGAGGACGCCGAGGGGTGGCTGGCGTCTCGACGCTCGGAGATCAGGGCCGACGACTGGACCCCGCCGGTACGACGGGCACCCCTGCCGTTCGCCGAGGTCGCCGAGCGGTGGTTGAGCACCCGCACGCTACGACCTCGCACCCGAGTGCTGTACCGACGGCTACTGGATCAACGGCTGTTGCCGACGTTCGGCGAGGTGCCCGTGAAGGCGGTCACGGCCGACCTGGTGGCCGACTGGCACCACCGGCAGGGCACCGGCACCCCGACCGCCACCGCGCACGCGTACTCGCTGCTGCGCAGCATCCTCGGTGACGCGCTCCAGCGCGGGCTGCTGGCCCGCAACCCGTGCCACATCCGCGGCGCCGGCGCCAGCAAGCGGATCAAGAAGATCCGGCCCGCGTCGCTGGTCGAGCTGGAGGTGCTCGTCTCGGCGATGCCGGAGCGCTACCGGGCGATGGTGCTGCTCGCGGCGTGGTGCGGTCTGCGGTTCGGTGAGCTGACCGAGCTACGTCGCGCCGACGTCGACCTCACGAACGGGATCGTGCACGTGCGCCGGGCCGTGGTCCGCGTCAACGGCGCCTATGTGGTCGGCTTACCCAAGTCCAGCGCGGGCATCCGCGACGTGCACCTACCGCCGCACCTGAGCCCGGTCGTCAAGGAGCACCTGAACACGCAGATCAGCGGCGGCCGCGACGGGCTGCTGTTCCCGGCCGCCGACGGACTGACTCACCTGGCAGGCTCGACGTTGTACAAGCCGTTCTACCGGGCCAGGGACGCCGCTGGCAGGCCCGACCTGCGTTTCCATGACCTACGGCACACGGGCGCCGTGCTGGCCGCTCAGACCGGCGCCACGCTGGCGGAGCTGATGGCCCGGCTCGGGCACACCACACCGCAGATGGCGCTCCGCTACCAGCACGCCAGTGCGGACCGTGACCTCGTGATCGCGCAGGCGCTGAGCCGGATGGTCGGGGAGGGCAAGGATGGATGAGTCGCGCCGCTGGACAATCGAGGTCGTCTGTACCGACCGAGGTCAGCACAAGCGAACGTGGATGACCCGGTTCATCTGGGAGCCGGAAGAACTGGATCATCCTCGGGGTCCATGGAGATGGCGGAGCTTCATCCCCGGCGAACCCGCGGTCGCTCACGACATGTACGGACCGCCTTTTGCTGATGCCGAGCCGGGCAGTGGGGTCAGCCGCGAGGCGTACGGGTTCTGCTGCTCTCGGTGCTCCCGCTGGCCGAAGGTTGGCCTGGACAGATGGCTAGCTCTGATTGACGGAGCCCGGCGTGTCGGCATGACGGAGTTCGACGTGTCACGGCTAGACTAAGCTGGTCAGTACTTGACCGCTGTGGTGGCGACAGCGATACGTTCGCCGCCGTTTAGCCCGCTCACCCGGTGGGGAGTTTCTCCCCGCCTGGAGTGAGCCCTGATGTCCCCCACATTCCTCAGCATCGAAGCCGCCGCCGGCGCGCTCGATGTTCACCCGCGCACGATCCGACGCCGAATCGCAGAAGGCCGACTCAAGGCGTACCGCGTCGGCCCGCGACAGATCAGGATCCGCGTCGCCGACCTCGACGCGCTGCTGGCGCCGATCCCGACCGCTGCGATCGGCGGTGGGCCCGATGCGGCATGAACGAAAAGAAGCCCCCGCTGGCGAGGCGGGGGCGGAGACGGTGGCCGGGCAGGCAACAGGCTCTTTGAGCATCCTACCGCCGGCCACCGGCATCGGCGAGCAGTCCACGCCGGTGTCACCGTTACGGCGCGTGCTCGAGGAAGCCATGCGAGGGCATGACCTGACGATGGCGGATCTGACGGTTCTGGAGAAGACTGCGGATCCGTTCCGGGTCGACACACCTTCTCGGCATCGTGACGGGGCGTGGTTGGCCGACACCGCTCGGGAGCTCGGTCTCGGTGATCGGCAGATCCACCCTCGTGGGCTGCACTACATGATGATCGGGAGGCCAAAGCCCGACGGCACGCCGTACACC
>JALZKQ010000006.1 GCA_030859165.1 Actinomycetota bacterium | reverse complement strand
CGTCGAGGCGGCTGCGGCCTCGCGCAGCCGCCAGCTGTCCATGGCCTGCGCCCACGGTGCGGCGCTGCCCAGGATCCGGCCGGAGAGCGCGAGGCCTGCGGCGACGGCGTTGGTCATGCCCCACTTGGCGTATCCCGTCGCGACGAGGACGCGGTCGTTGCGCGGGGTCAGCGGGCCGACGTACGGCAGCGCGTCGATGGACTCGTAGTCCTGGGCGGACCAGGAGTGGGTCATCCGGGCACCGGGGAAGTGCTGCGCGGTCCAGGTCTGCAGATCCTCCACGAGAGCTCGGGTGGAGCCGTGCCGGCCGACGACGTGACCGTTGCCGCCGACGAGCAGGCGCACCCCGTCACCGTGGGGCGCCGTACGGACCGACCGGCTCGGTGGGTCCGCGGACAGGTACATCCCCGCCGGCAGCGGGGCGGTCTCCGGCACCTCGAAGGCCAGCGCGTACGAGCGCAACGGTTCGAGCCGCGCGAAGTAGAGGCCCCGGTCGAGGACCGGCGTCCCGGTGGCGAGGACCAGCCGGTCGGCCAGGATGTCCCCGTGCCCGGTGCCGACCCGGAGCGGGTCGCCGTGGTGGACGCCCTGCACCCGAGTCTGCTCGAACACCGATCCGTCGTGGCGCTCCAGGTCCGCCACCAACGCGGTCAGCACCTCCATCGGGTCGAACTGTGCCTGTTGGTCCATCCGCAGGGCCCCCAGCGTCGGGTAGGGCAGATCGACCGAGTCGACCAGCTCCACGTCCAGTCCGCAGCCCCGGGCGGCCTCGAGCTCGGAGTCCAGCGAGCGTCGCCCCTGCTCGGTGGTGGCGTACGTCACTGCGGGCCGGCGTTGCACGTCGACCCGGTGCGTCGAGCAGTAGCGCAGCAGCCAGCTCTGGCCCTCGTTGTTCGCGTCCACGTACGCCTGCACCATCTCCTGCGGCTGCTTGCGGGCGATCCGGGAGAGCCGGGTCCCCTGCAGGAGGCTGAGCTTCGCCGTGGTGTGACCGGTGGTGCCCGCCCCCACCCGTCTGGCCTCCAGGACCGCGACCCGAAGTCCGCCGCGGGCCAGCAGCAGGGCGGTGACGAGCCCAGTCAGCCCTGCCCCGGCCACGACCACGTCGTACCGGCCACCAGGGGTGACGGGGCCGCGGATCGACCCCGCGGCCCTGTCGGTCCACAGTGAGGCCACGTCGGTCCTCTCGGGTCGTCGGGTGCGTGGATCTTGTGCCGGAGGCGTTCCGTACCCCGGCCGGAGGCCCGCAAACCGATGACGGCTGCACGAACGAATGGACCGACCAACGGTGGGTACGGCGGGCAATGATGTGTGTAGCCCAGACGAAGCCCGCCCAGCCGGGACGGGCGTTGACCGCTCCGTGGTTACTGGGCTACAGCCGCGTCGGACACGCCGTGCGTCGACGCTGGTGGGAGGCCCCGCCCGCGGACGCGCTGAACGACCGCCACGTGCTGATCACCGGGGCGACCTCCGGGATCGGGCCGGTCGCCGCCACCGCTCTGGCCCGACTGGTACACAGCATGCATCCGGGCTGGGTCGACACCCGGGGCGTCTCGCGCTACCTGCCGATCTTCCGGGCCGCCACGCTGCCGTTCATGCGGTCACCGGCTCAGGGCGCCGACACCCTGGTGTGGCCGGTCGCGTCCCCGCACGGCTCGCAGTAGTCCGGGAGCTTCTGGCACGACCGTCGCACCCGTCGGACCAGCTACGGCCGTACCCGCCGGGAGACCCCACTGCAGCGCGCGCGGCTGTGGGAGTTCTGCGCCGACGCCACCCGTCCGGACTGACGCCCGTCTCGTCCCGTCCCTGCACGATCGACGCCCAGGAGCCCCTGCTTCTCGTGGTGTGGTCGGTGATCGAGCACGTGGGCGAAGTCAACCGGTTCAGCTCGGCGGCGGTGGGACCGGGGACTGGGCCAGTGCCCGAGCCACCGACACGAGGTTGGACGCCATGACGCGCCCAGTGCTGGCCGACCACTCGTGACCCTGCTCGGTGTCGCTGTAGGACGGCCCTGGACCCGGGCCCATGTTCCAGTACGTCCACGCCTGGCCCGGGATGGTGTAGCCGATGTCGCCGAGGCCGCCGGAGATCTCGCTGATGACGTGGTGCGCGCCGTCCTCGTTGCCGGTCACCACCACGCCGGCGACCCTGTTGTACGCCACCGGTCGCTCCTGGTCGTCGGTCTCGGAGATCATCGCGTCCATCCGCTCGAGCAGACGCTGCGCGATGCTGGACGGACGGCCGACCCAGGTCGGGGTGGCGACGACGAGGATCTGCGCGTCGAGCAGCTTGTCGTGGATGGCCGGCCACTCGTCCCCGTCACCCAGGTCTGTCTCCACGCCAGGCTTGACGTCGTGGTCGGCAAGGCGAACCGTGTCGACCTCGACGCCATGGCTGCGCAGCGAGTCGATCACCACCTCGGCGAGCAGCGCGGTGTTCGAGTCGGTCGTCGACGGCTTGAGCGAGCAGTTGATCACGAGAGCTTTCATGGTTTCCCGTGCCCACGCCGGAGGCCGTCAAACACCGGCCTCCGAGCGGTGCTCACCGAGGCGTGTCGGTCGATGCCTCGTCGAGTCGGTCCATCACCACGGTGGTGGTGCCGCCGTGCAGGATGACGCTGAACAGTACGGTGGCGGCCACCGTGGACCACAGCTCGTCCTGTTCGGGGAACGGGGCCTCGCCGACGGCGTAGGCGAGGTAGTAGAAGGACCCGATGCCGCGAACCCCGAAGAACCCGGTGGCCGCGCGCTCCCTGCGGGGGCCCTGGCCGCCGAGCAGGGACAGCATCCCGCACCCCGGTCTCACCACCAGTACCAGCAACGCGGCGACCAGCGCCCCACGCCAGGTCAGGTCCGAAAGCAGCCCGGTGGCGCAGGCGACCCCGAACATCAGCAGAGCCGCGAGGGTGAGCAGCCGCTCGACCTCGTGCGTGAACCGGTGCAGCTCGCGGTGGTAGCCGGACCTGCTCTCGTGCCCGCGGATGGTCACCGCGGTGACGAAGACGGCGACGAATCCCCACCCGCCGACGGCTTCGGCCAAGCCGTAGCCGACGAAGCTCGCCGCCAGCGCGACGATGCCCTCGTTCGACTCCGCGAGCCGCAGCCACGGTCGGGGCGCGCCGAACACCAGCCGGGCCGTCAGGCGTCCCACCACGATCCCGACGAGCACCGCGAGCACAACCTTGCCGAACAGCTCCCATGCCAGCCACCGTCCGATCCACGAGCCGACGTCACCGGTGCCGGTCTGCGTGCCCGCGAGGAAGATCGCGGCGTAGACGAAGGGGAACGCGAGCCCGTCGTTGAGGCCGGCCTCGGAGGTGAGCGCGAAGCGGACCTCGTGCTCGTCGTCGTCCTCGTCCTCGTGGGCCGGTGCGCCGACCTGGACGTCGGCCGCGAGCACCGGATCGGTCGGGGCGAGCACGGCACCGAGCAGCAGCGCGGCGGCTGGTGACAGACCCATGAGGCCCCAGCCGAGCAGCGCGACCGCGCCGATGCACAGCGGCATCGCGATCGCCAGCAACCGCCAGGTCGAGCTCCAGGACCGCCATCCAGGACGCCGGTCGATCGCCAGGCCCGCGCCCATGAGCGCGACGATGACGGTGACCTCGGTGAGTCGCTCGATCAGCTCCTCGTTGGGCCCGGGAAGGACGTTGGGCATGGGCACCGGTAGCAGGCCGGCCACCACTCCGACGGCCACGAACCCCATGGCGGTCGACACCGAGCGGTAGCGGGCGATCAGGGGCAGCGAGCCGGCCAGGAAGAGTCCGATGCCAGTGACCAGGAAGACGATGTCGTCAGCGGCCGGGTGCACTCCGACGGGTGTCACGACCCGGTTCCGTCGTTAACCACCGGGGGTCCGGCGGGTCTCCACCAGTTGGCGCGCGACTTCGTACAGCTTGACGTTCTGCTGCTGGGAGACGCGTCGCAGGATCGCGAAGGCCTGCTGGGCGCTGACGTCGAAGCGTTCCATCAGGATGCCCTCGGCCTGGCCGATCACCGTTCGGCTGGTGATCGCGGAGCCGAGGTGGCCGATCTCTTCGGCGGCAGCGAGCGCGACAGCCACATGGGCTGCGAGAGCGCGCCCGGCGGTGCAGTCGTCGGCGTCGAAGGCATCGACGTGCTGGGAGTAGAGGTTGAGAGCACCCAGGGTGTTGTCGTGGGTGAACAGCTGGAAGCACAGCACGCTGCGCACACCCAGTTCGTCGACGGTCCGCGGACCCCAGGACGGCCAGCGCGGATCGCTGGCCAGATCGTGGCTCAGGACGGTTTCGTCGTCCCAGATCGCCTCCAGGCACGGACCCTCCCCGAGCTCGTACTGCAGCTCGTCACCGCGCCGGACGACATTGTGGGTCGCGGCGGGTGTGTCGATGCTCTGACCGCGTCGGACCAGTGAGACACCCGCGTACTCACAGCCACGAACGAGGTCCGTGGCCATCGAGATGGCCTTGTCCAGGGTGGCCTGCACGTCGTCCTCGGCCAGGAGTGCCCGAGCCACCGCGGCCAGCTGGGTGCTGAGGTCGCCTGCATCGCTCATCGCCACATCATGGGGCACTCACGCCGTGGCTGCACCGGCCGGGTCGACGCGGCCGGTGCCATCAGCAGGAGTTGCACCGGCCGGGCGTCGGTGCTTGTCTTGCGGCACGTGGTCGAGCAGTTGTGCCACGTCTCGTTGTCTTCGAGGCGGTGCACACGTGTCTGCAGAGCCGGTCGAACCGACCACGTCCGGGCCCGCTCGGGCCCGCCGCCGGCGCCGCGCCAGCAGCTCGGGGCGCGACGAGCTGGCTGCCCGTCTGCTGTCCGAGGCCGGCCGCTGCGACGGGGATGCCGAACGCCGCCGGTTGCTCGACGAGGTCATCGTCCTCCATCTCGACGTCGCCAGGTCCATCGCCTCTCGGTACCGCGGTCGGGGTGAGCCGATCGAGGACCTCGAGCAGGTGGCCTACGTGGGTCTGGCCAAGGCGGTCCACCGTTTCGAGCCCGACTACGGCAAGAGCTTCCTTTCCTACGCCGTGCCGACGGTCTCCGGTGAGGTCAAGAAGCACTTCCGTGACTGCTCGTGGGCGGTGCGTCCTCCGCGTCGCATCCAGGACCTGCAGGGCAAGATCGCCGCATGCGCCAGCGAGCTGCACCAGGAGCTCGCGCAGTCGCCGACCGCGTCGCAGATCGCGCGTTCCCTCGGCGCCCCCATCGACGACGTGACCGAGGCCCTCGCCAGCAACGGCTGCTTCACCCCGACCTCGCTGGACCACCCGGTCGGTGCCAGGGGCACCTCGTCGTTGGGCG
Organism: Actinomycetota bacterium; assembly: GCA_030859165.1. GTDB lineage: Bacteria > Actinomycetota > Actinomycetes > Propionibacteriales > Nocardioidaceae > JACCXZ01. The sequence goes on along the minus strand of JALZKQ010000006.1, from coordinate 8,861 downwards.
ACCTGCTGGGCTGCGAGGATCCCGACCTCGCCCGCACCGAGACCCACATCACCCTCGCCCCCCTGATCCGGGCGTTGCCCGATCGCGACCGGCTGATCCTGAACCTGCGTTTTTTCCACGACCAGACGCAGACCGAGATCGCCGACCAGCTGGGGGTGACCCAGATGCAGGTGTCCCGACTGATCGCCGGGATCCTGCAGCGGATACGCCTGCAGCTCGACGCGTGAGGACACGTGAGGTGGGCCGCCACCCGGGCCACGCTGTTGGACCCAGGCGGCGGCTGGGCTCCCGTACCCGGCGGTCGTGGTCCTACTCGGGTCGTTCGCCGCCATCATCGAGGCCATCCCGCTGCTGCGAGGGCAGCTCGGGCGGGTCGGCTGGATCCTCCATGGCGTGATGGCCCCGACGCTCCTGCCCGGGATCATCGCCGGACGCCGGCTCGTCGACGTGCTGGGTCGGCTGCTGCTCGCGGGAGGCCTTCTCCTCCGGGTCGCGCTCGAGGTCCTCGTGCATCGACGCCGGGTCGAGGTCCTCGAGCTTCCCGACCGGCTGGTCCTGTGATGTGTTCGACATGCACCGCCCGTACCCCTCGCGCCCGGATCCACGCGTGTCCGGGTGAGGCGTCAGGGCGTGAAGAGGACCTTCACCGTGCCGTTGCGCTTGGCCTGGAAGTCCGCATAGGCGCTCGGCGCCTCGGTGAGCGGCACGTGGTGCGTCGCGAAGCCTTCGACGCCCAGTGGGTCGGCGTCCTCGACCAGGAGCGGCAGGATGGCATCGCTCCAGCGGCGGACGTTGGCCTGCCCCATCCGCAGCTGCACCTGTTTGTCGAAGAGGGTCAGCATCGGCAGCGGATCGGCCTGACCGCCGTAGACCCCGCTCAGCGAGATCGTGCCGCCGCGTCGCACCATGTCGATGGCGGTGTAGAAAGCCGACAGGCGGTCCAGTCCCGCTTTGGCGGTCAACGGCTGCGAGAGCGCGTCGGGGAGCAGGCCGACCAGCTGCTGGGCGATCTTCGAACCGGTGGACCCGTGCGCCTCCATGCCGACCGCGTCGATGACGGAGTCGGGTCCGCGTCCGCCCGTGAGCTCGCGGACGACCGCCGCGGCGTCGGTGTCGGCATCGGAGACGTCCACCGTCTCCACGCCACGGTCACGTGCGCGAGCTAGTCGCTCGGCGACGTGGTCGAGACCGAAGACCCGGTGGCCACGGTGCAGGGCCACCCGGCAGGCCATGTCCCCGATCGGGCCGAGGCCGATCACAGCAACGGTGCCGCCGTCGGGGACGTCCGCGTACTCGACCGCCTGCCACGCGGTGGGTAGCACGTCGGAGAGGTACACGAAGCGGTCGTCGCTGGGGCCCTCGGGCACCTTGATGGGCCCGAACTGTGCTTGTGGCACCCGCAGGTACTCCGCCTGACCTCCTGGCACCTGGCCGTACAGCTTGGTGTAGCCGAACAGCGCCGCCCCCATGCCCTCGTCGCTGACCTGCGTCGTCTCGCACTGGCTGTAGAGCGTGCGCTCGCACATCCAACAGCTGCCGCAGGAGATGTTGAAGGGCACGACGACGCGATCACCCGGGGCCAGGTCGCCGACCTGCGAGCCCACCTCCTCGACGACGCCCATCGGCTCGTGGCCGAGGATGTCGCCCTCGGTCATGAACGGCGCGAGCACCTCGTACAGGTGCAGGTCCGAGCCGCACAGCCCGGACGAGGTGACCCGGATGATGGCGTCGGTCGGTTGCTCGATCACGGGGTCGGGTACCTCCTCCACCCGTACGTCTCGCTTGCCCTGCCAGGTGACAGCCTTCATGGTGACTCCTTCTTCATGGTGACGTCTCGTCGGTGGTGGCTCGGACACGAGGCCAGGGACGGGGATCAGACCTGCGCCCGGCAGCCGTCGCGGTGCTCGTCGAGGTCGACCACCTCGGCCGCCTCGACGACGTCGGTCCGGTCGCGCGGCGGCAGCGCTGATTGTGCTGCGGTGGCGTCCAGCACCGCGCCGAGGTCGATGAACCCGACGAGCCGCTCATGCTCCACCACCGGCAGGTACGTCAGCCGCTGGGACAGCATGAGGTGGAGGGCGTGGTGGACCCGCAGCCACGGGCGGACCCGGACCGGCGGTCCCTCGGCGAACTCACGGGCCGTCACCGTGCTCGGGTTGTCGTCCTCGGCCACACAGCAGGTCACGATGTCGCGGTCCCGCAGCATCCCGACGACCCGGCCGTCCGGCTCACAGATCGGCAGGGCGCGCAGGTCCAGGTCGCGCATGAGCCGCGAGGCGGACACGAGGTGGTCGGCACATCGGACGTAGGGTGCCGGGCTCACCATGATGTCGCCGACGGTAACGGCGGACTCCAGGGAGGACGGCATGGTCCCCGGTTCCCCATATCGCGGCGTCCAAACGGGGGGAGCGGCGTCGTGGGCTGCCGTCGCGATCGGCCGGTCGCCGGGCCGCGCCGTGTCGAGACCACGCCCGATCAGCGCGCACCCGGCGCTTCGCCGTCCAGTCCGATGCTGCCTCGGTCGACCAGTTCCTCGGCGACGTCACGCAGCTTGAGGTTGTGGTGCTGGCAGTGGCGCCGAAGGACCTCGAAGGCACGTTCCTCCGAGACCCCGTACCGCTGCATGAGCATGCCCTGTGCGACCCCGATCAGGAAGCGTGGTGGAGAGCCGGACGCTCAGGATGGAGCGCATTCCCAGCGCCGCGGCTCGCGGTGTCCACCGCGGCCAGCGACCGTCGGTGCGCAGGTCGTCCACCACATAGGTGTCGTCGACGTAGATGGCATCCAGGCAGGGACCCTCCTGCAGCTCGTACTGCAGGTTGTCCGCCTCGTCCACCAGCGGATCGCGGCCACGCCGCAGCGACACCCCGCCGTAGTCGCAGCCGGGTACGGCTTGGACCGCCTGCTCGACGATGCGTTCGAGCGCCGGCTGTACCTGCGGTCCTCGTGTGCGCTGTCGGTGCCGCGCTCCGCGCACCGGTCGAAGACCACGGGTGGGCGTACGCAGCACAATCCTGGGCACGGTGCGGCGTACGGCGCCCGGTCGCCGTGCACGTCGTAGGTTCGTTCCGTACGGAGATCGCCGGCGGGGGAGGCCCCTGGGCTCCGTCACCTGCCGGAGGCCGCAACCGTGGAGATCGAGGCAACGCATTCACCGACACAGGTGTCGCAGTGGTCGGACGGCTTCGGTCGACTGGCCGTGCGCAGTGCCCAAGGGCTGCTCGTCGTGGCGTTCGCGGCGCTGCTGATCGCCGTGCTGGTCAGGTTGCGGCTGGTCGTCGTCCCAGTGCTGATCTCCACTCTGCTGGCGGCGGCGATCAGCCCGATGGTCCGGGTGCTGCACCGGCTGGGACTGCCGAGTGCCCTGGCTGTGTGGGCGGCCCTGCTGAGCGGGCTCCTGGCGATCGTTGCGGTGGTGGGGATCGTCGTCGCCAGGGTGCGCAGCCAGTGGGACGACCTGCGGGCCCGTGCCGAGGAGGGTTTGAGCGAGCTGCAGCGCTTCCTCGGCTCGGGGCCGCTGCCGATAGACGAGGGCCAGCTCGACCAGGCCCGCACGGCGCTTGTCGAGGCGCTGCAGGGGGAGCAGTTCCGCAGCGGTGCCATCGCGGGCGCCTTCGCCGCCGTGGAGGCGGTCGCCGGTGTGTTCCTTGGCGCGGTGATCCTGTTCTTCCTGCTCAAGGACGGCGAGCGGATCTGGGAGTTCCTGTTGCGGCCGCTGTCGGGCAACCGGGCGCGCCGGATGCGCCTGGTGGGAGAACGCTGCGTCGACGTCCTGGGCAGTTACGTGCGTGGCACCGCGGTCATCGCGCTGGTGGACTCGGTGATCATCGGCATCGCGCTGGTCGTGCTCGGGGTGCCGCTGGCCCTGCCGCTGGCGTTGGTGGTCTTCGTGGGTGCGTTCATCCCACTCGTCGGAGCGTCCGTCGCCGGGGCGCTGGCGGCTCTGGTCGCCCTCGTCGCCAACGGTCCGGTGACCGCCCTCATCGTCCTCGGCGTGGTCATCGCGGTGAACCAGATCGAGGGCGACGTGCTGGCGCCGGTCGTCCTCGGCAGGGCGCTGTCCCTGCACCCGTTGGCGATCCTGCTCGCACTGACGGTCGGCACCATTCTCGCCGGGATCATCGGGGCGCTCTTGTCGGTGCCGCTGGCCGCCGTCGCCTGGACTGCGGTGACCGCCTGGAACGAGGACAGGGCGGCGAGCACCGCGGCGCTCAGACCGGCCGGGCCAGCTGGTTGACCGCTGCGGAGAAGACATGCGGCAGCGCCGCTGCCGTCGGCACCAGCCGCCGGCGCAGCACCGGCAACCGGGTGCCCTGCACCAGGGCAGTGGTCAACCATCGGTACCGCCAGGTGATCCGGCGCCAGGCATGTTCGTACGACAGCGGGTCGTCGGCCACGATCGCGTCCACCGCCGACCTGGCCTGTGCCAGGCCCAGCGCGATCCCCTCACCGGTGAGTGCGTCGACGTACCCGCTGGCGTCGCCGGCGAGCAGCACCCGTCCGGCGACCCGACGGGCGGACCGTTGGCGCAGTGGTCCGGCGCCGCGCACGGAGGACAGAGCGGCACCCTCCAGCCGGTCCCGCAGGCTCGGGAACGAGGCCAGCTGCTCGTGGAACGACCAGCGCCGCGTGCCGAGCAGCGCGATCCCCACCAGGTCGTCGGCCACCGGCGTCACGTACGCCTCCGCGTGCGGGGACCAGTGCACCTCGACGAGGTCCGACCACGGCTCGATCGTCGCGTGCAGCCGCAGTCCGTGGCGGCGCGGTGGGACCGCCGGCAGGTCGAGGCCCAGCCGACGGCGGATCGGGGAGTGCAGCCCGTCAGCCGCGACGAGATACCGCGCGCGGGTCCCGTTGACGACCACCGCCGACGCGTGCTGGTCGACGTGCGTCACCGATGCGGCCACGACCTCGACGCCGGCATCCGTCACGGCGGACCGCAGCGCGGCGTGCAGGACCGTCCGACGGACTCCGCGTCCTGCTCCGCCGCGGAACGTGGCCTGCGCGGACGCGCCGTCCCTGCGGTAGCGGATCCCGGTGAGCGCCCGCCCCGCCGGGTCCACACCGAGCCCGGCGAGTGCGACGACCGCGCCGGGCATGAGTCCTTCGCCGCACGCCTTGTCGATCGTGCCGGCCCGTGGTTCGTGGACGACGACCTGCAGTCCCGCGCGAGCGGCGTACAGCGCGGTGGCGAGCCCGACCGGTCCACCACCGGCGACCAGCAGGTCGATCATCGCACCGCTTCTCGGTGCTGAGTCGCGGTGTCCAGGGCTGCGTTCTCCACCTTGATGCGCACGCTCAGCAGGACAGCGTTGAGCACCGTGAAGACCGTCGCGGTGATCCAGGCCGAGTGCACCAGCGGAAGGGCAAGACCTTCCACGACGACCGCCACGTAGTTGGGATGGCGCATCCATCGGTACGGGCCGTCGCAGACCAGAGGCAGACCCGGTACGACGATCACCCGGGTGTTCCAGCGGGGGCCGAGTGTGCTGATGCACCACCACCGCAGACCCTGCGAGGCGAGCACGAGCAGCAGCATGCCGGCGGCGAGGAGGGGCAGCATCGGCGGGCGTCTCGTCGACACCTCGACCAGCGCGCCGACCAACAGGCCGGTGTGCAGGACGACCATCACCTTGTAGTGACGGCGCCCCGACTCGACGCCACCTCGGCTCGTGCTCCACGCCGCGTTGCGCCGTGAGACCACCAGCTCGGCGACGCGCTCGAGCCCCACGAGCACCAGCAGCACGGTGAACAGGACGACCGACGTCATGACGCGTCCTCACCCACGCAGCAGCACCAGTTCGAGACAGAAGCCGGGCCCCATCGCCATCGCGATGCCGTACGACCCGGGACGGGGTGGACGCAGCCGCAGCGTGTCCGCGAGCACGTGCAGGACCGACGCGGAGGACAGGTTGCCGATCCGGTTCAGCGAGTCCCACGTGAGGGACAGCGCTTCGCGGCCGATGCCCAGCGCGCGCTGCAACGACTCGAGCACCTTGGGCCCGCCGGGATGGCACACCCACCACTCCACGTCGTCGCGGGTGAGTGCGTTGGCTGCCAGGAAGCCGTCGACGTCGTCGCAGACGTACGTCTCGACCAGCGAGGGGACCTCGGCGCCGAGCACGATCCGCAGCCCGGAGGCCCCGACGTCCCAGCCCATCGCCCGCTCGGTTTCCGCGTACAGGCGGCTCCGACTGGCCAGCACGGTGGGCTGCGACGCGTGCCCGGACGGGGTCGCCCGTCCCGCGGCGTCGGTCTGCCGTCTCGAGCCGGCGGCGACGACGGCGGCTGCGCCGTCGCCGAAGAGGCCACTGGCCACCAGGTTGGGCACCGACGTGTCGTCGCGCTGCACCGTCAGGGAGCACAGCTCCACCGCGACGAGCACCGCGACGTCGTCGGGGTGCCCGAGCAGGTAGTCGTGCAGCCGGGCGATGCCCGCAGCGCCGGCGACGCAGCCGAGGCCGACGATCGGCACCCGCTTGACGTCGGGGCGCAGGCCGATGCGGGGGCTGACGCGTGCGTCCAGGGAGGGAACCGCGAGTCCGGTGATGGTCGTGGAGATGATCAGGTCGACGTCCGCGGGCGACAGGTTCGCCGCCTGCAGGGCGTCGGTCACCGCCCGGGAGGCCAGCTCGACCGCCACGTCGATGAACGTGTCGTTGGCCTTGCCGAAGTCCGACAACCCGGCGTACTCCTCCAACGGCAGCGCGAGGTGCCGCGAGCTGACCCCGGCGTTGCCGTGGATCCGCTGCAGCAGGCTACGGGTGGCGTAACCGGACCCGACGATGTCCGCGAAGGCCTCGGTCACCTCCCGCTGGCTGTAGCGGTGCCCGGGCAGAGCCCCGCGGACCGCTAGGAGCTGTGACATGTCAGGAGCCTAGGCGCGGCCTAGGCTCCTGTCGTGTCCAACCGCTCCGGGACGTCCCTGCTGCTGTGGGCGGGGTTGCTCCGGGCGAGCCATCCCGGCCCGACCGCGGCGGTGACTGCACTGGTCGCTGTCCTGGCATCGGTGCTGGGGCACGACGCCGCGACCATCACGCTGATCGCTGCTGCGGTGCTGACCGGTCAGCTGAGCATCGGCTGGTCCAACGACCTGGTCGACGCCCCCCGGGACCGCCGGGCGGGTCGCCGGGACAAGCCGATTGCGACCGGCGAGCTGCCCGGGCACGTCGTCCGGGTCGCCCTGGCTGTGACGGTGCCGACCTGTGTGGCGCTGTCGTTGCTGTGTGGTCTGCGCTCCGGTCTGAGCCACCTTCTGCTCGGGGTGGCCTCCGGCTGGCTGTACAACCTGTGGCTCAAGCGGACGGCGTGGTCCTGGCTGCCGTACGCGGTCGCCTTCGGGTCGCTACCGGCGTGGGTGACACTGGCGCTCCCGCAGCCCGTGGGACCGCCGGTGTGGATGGTGGCTGCGGCGGCGCTGCTCGGTGTCGGCGCCCACCTGGTCAACGCCCTGCCCGATCTCGACGAGGATGCCGCGACCGGAGTGCGCGGGCTGCCGCACCGTCTCGGCCCCCGAGGCGCCAGCGTCGTCGCGGCCGCCGTCCTGACGGCGGCTTCGGTGGTCACCGTCACCGGACCCGCGGGCCCGGCGCCGACGTGGGCCTGGGTCGTGCTGGGATGCGCGGTGGCGCTGGCGGTGCTCGGATCGCGCGGGACGGGGCGGACGCCGTTCCGGGCCACGATCGCCATCGCGTTCCTCGACGTCGCCATGCTCGCGCTGAGGGGGTGATCGGCATCTGGGACCTGGTCGTCGTCGGCGCTGGACCAGCCGGCTCCTCGGCCGCGCTGGCCGCCCTCGCCTTGTGCCCCAGCGCCCGGGTGTTGCTGCTCGACCGCTCGGACTTCCCACGGGACAAGGCCTGCGGTGACGGGATCGCTCCGCACGTCCTCGACCTCCTTGAGGAGGTCGGCGTGGGCGGGCTGCTCGAGGACCGGGTGGCCGTCGAGCAGCTCGAGCTCGTCCGCGGCTCCGACGCCGTGCTGCGCCGCATGGCCCGTCCCGCCTGGGTGGTGCCACGCTCGGTGCTCGACGCCCGCCTGGTCGATGCCGCGGTCCGAGCAGGTGCGACGTTGCTCCGCCGACGGGTGCGCACGGTACGACGCCGGGCCGATCGTGTGGTGCTCGACGACGAGCTGGAGGGGCGGTACGTCGTGGCAGCCGACGGCGCCCACTCGGTGCTGCGTGCGCGACTCGGACCACCGTCGCCCGGGCGTACGGCGCTGGCCCTGCGTGGCTACTCGCCGACTCCCCCGCAGCGCCGGGGCCGGCAGGTGATCGCCTTCGGGTCCGGCCGGCAGCCGTCGTACGCCTGGTCCTTCGACCGCGGTGACGGTCTGGCCAACGTCGGGTACGGCGAGCTGCTGCGCGGCCGGGCGCCGCAGCGGCGGGACCTCCTGGACCGGCTCGAGCGGTTGCTGCCCGGCTCCACCCAGCACGGACATGCGTGGCGCGGGCACCACCTGCCGCTGTCGTCGTGGCGATGGCAGCAGCCCGACGGGCGCATCTTGTTCGCCGGGGATGCGGCGCACCTGGTCAACCCGGTGACCGGCGAGGGGATCTACTACGCGGTGGCGACGGGGATGCTGGCCGGCCGGACCGCCGTCGCCATCGGGGCGGACCCAGCGGACGCGGGCGCGCGTCATCGCGCCGCCGTGCGGGCGTTGCTCGGTCGCCACCTGCGGCACACCGCGCTGGCGTCCCGACTCCTCGACGTGCCCGGCGTGGTGACCGGTGGTCTACGGGCTGCGGCGGCCGACCAGGGAACCTTCGACGACCTCGTCGAGCTCGGGCTCGGCCGCGGGCGACTGACACCGCGAGTCGTGGCGGGCATCGCGTGCGGCATCACCGGGCGTGGGGGGGG
>JALZKQ010000111.1 GCA_030859165.1 Actinomycetota bacterium | reverse complement strand
TTCCTGCCCTGGCGGGCCAGGTCCGCGAGCCAGGCGGTGAGCTGCGGGGCGACCCCGATGGCCATCAGGTACGGCGCGCGCCAGACCGCCAACGCGACGAACAACGACGTTACCTCCGCGGGTGAGCCGCCCAGCAGTGCGAGCGCGACCGGGCCACTGGTGAGCACCACCTGCGCGGCCAATGAACCTCCGCCGATCCCCGACATCACCGCGAGAGAGCTGCTGGGCGCAGGCGATTGTGCGGAACCGCGCTCGAAGCGCAGCGCGCGGATCCACAGCAGGCCGCTGCAGGATCCGAGCACCAGGACCACCCCGAAGACCCCGGCATCCGCCCCCGCCACCGCCGCCGCGACGGCACCGGCGACCCGTAGAGCGTTCTCCGACACCAGGCAGGCGGCGCTCGCCAGGTAGCGACCCCGCCCCGCCAGGGCACCGCGGACGACCCCGGTGAACAGGGAGCCTGCGGTGACAGCGGCCACCATCGCCGGGAACGCCAGATCGCGACGGTCGAACAGCGGGCCGCGGGCGCCGAACGCGACGAGTCCGCAGAGCACCGCGATCGCCGCGCCTGCGAGGGCGATCCGCGGCAGTGACCGTGCCACCGTCGACTCGTGGCCGTCTCGGGCCAGTGTGGCGATGATCCAGTGCTGCACGCTGAAGGTCAGCACGGCTGCCGCGAGCGCCCAGTAGGACCACAGGATCGACACCGGCGCTGCTGCTGCCGCCCCCAGCGACCGGGTCGCGAGCGCGAAGAACACGTAGGCGAGCAGTCCCGCGAACACGCTGCCGGTGGCCAGCGCCAGCGAGTCCCGGGCGACCCGGCCTCGCGTACGCGGTGGTCTCTGCTCGGGTGTGGTCATCGCGAGCCCACCATCTCAGAGACCCGGTTGTAAGGTGCTGACGTGGCGCAGACGACGCGAGGACTGCGGTCGGTGCTGTCGATCCCGGCCGTCTACGAGACCTTCCAGCGAGCGGTCGGATCCCCCCGGGTCCGCCGAGAACTCGTCGACAGCTACGTCCATCCCCGCGTCGGGCTCCGGGTGCTGGACATTGGCTGCGGCCCCGGAGACTTGATCACCTATCTGCCCGGCGTCGACTACATCGGCGTCGACCTGAGCCCTGCCTACATCGATTCGGCGCGGCAGCGGTTCGGTGATCGCGGTCGCTACTTCGTGGGGCGGGCAGAGGATCTCGACCCCGACGACCTGGGCGAGTTCGACGTCGTGGTCGCCAAGAGCCTGCTCCATCACATCGACGAGGACGAGGCGCTGCACCTGTTCGCTGTCGCTGCCCGGGTGTTGGCCGACGGCGGTCGGCTCGTGACCCTCGATGCCGCCTACACCCCGGACATGTCACGGGCGGCACGGTTCGTGGTCAGCCGGGACCGGGGGCAGAGCATTCTCACGCCGGAGGGGTACGAAGCGCTGGCGCTCCGTGCGTTCGCCGACGTCCGCGTTGCTGTGCACCATGACCTGCTGCGGATCCCGTATGCGCACGTGTTCATGTCCTGCGCCGGCCCGTCGCCCGACCTGGCCGGCTCGCCGCGTGACCCGGCCGCTGGCTGAGAGTCACCCCGGGGCCAGCTCCAGCACCACGTAGTCACCACGGCGGTAGCGCACGTCGGCCAGCTCGCGCAACCGGTCGAGGCGGTACGGGGAGCGGCGGTCGAGCACCAGCCAGCGGACCCCGTAGGTGTCGCGCAGAGTGTCGACCGCCCGCGGGACGCCCCGGAAGGCGACGTTGTTGGTCCGCAGGCGTCGCGGGTCCCAGAACGGCAGGCAACAGGCGCGCTCTCCGGATGCGGCCGCGCGCGTTGCCGTACGTACCTGGTAGGACCACCCTTCGATCAGGACGCGCCGCTCGGAGTACGCGGACAGCCAGAACATCCGGTTGTCGCAGGTACCGACCCCCGCGGTCTCCTGGCAGTGCCGGTTCGTCGCGAGCAGGTCCTCGGGGTCGGAGTGCGCCCGTAGCCACCGGGCAGCGTCGATGCCGCCGGTCCCGATCATCTGTGGTTCGCGGGCCGCCGGCGCGGTCGGTGGCACGGGGTCGCGGGCGACGTCGACAGCCAGTCCGGTCAGCGAGGGGAGGCCGAGGCCGAGACAGGCGACGACGGCCGCCACACCGGTCGTGCCCCGCCAGTGCGGCCACCGGCGTGATGCCCACGCGCAGGCCGCCACCAGGACGAGCACGCCGGTCGCCGCGAGGACGTACGGCTGCACCAGACCCCACACCGAGGCGTGGGCCCGCAACCCGATCACGCCCTGCTCGTTCAGCGCCTGCACGGCTGACGCCAGCGCACCCGCCACGACCGCGGTGGCGACCAACAGGTGCGGCAGGCGCAAGGGCCGGTCCCGTGGCATCAGGACAGTCAGGCCCCAGACCGACGCGACCGCGAACACGACGGGGGTGGTCCGAACGAAGTGCAGCTGGGCGCTGGCGTTGGCAGCGAACGTGAACGACGCCACGGTCCCCGCCACGGCCGCGCCGACGAGGAACTGCGCGTGCGAGTCCCGCCATTGCCCGCGGACGAGGCCCACGATCCCGGCCGCGAACGACAGCTGCTGCACCAGGAACACGACCAGCATCAGGACGGCCAGGGCGAGCCCGGCGCTCTCTGCGCGCTCGGCCAGTCCGAGCTTGGCTGCGTCCGTCTCGTACGTGACGAGTGGGTCCCACCCCACTCCGCGGGCCTGGCTGCCGTAGATCAGTCGACGCGCCACCAGGAACACCACCGCAGAGACGGCGAAGAGCGCGAGGGCGCGCCGCTCCAGCCGCCCGCGCAGCGCGCCTGTCACCACGACCCCGAGGAAGCCGGCCATGACGCAGGGCAGCACGGTCGCCTTGGACGCCGAGAGCGCGCCCAGCGCGAGCGCCATCGCGACCCACAGCCGTCGCGGCGCCGGCACGTCGGTGCTGAGCAGCCGCATCCCGAGGGCGAGGACCGGGACGAGCAGCAGGTGCGCGAAGGCGATCGTGGGGCTGATGTACATGCGGCTGCTCAGCCACAGGTCGTGGTCCGTGCTCAATGACGTCGGCGCCATCGATGCCACCCCGCCAACGACGAGCAACACTGGCGCGAGCAGACCCCATCGCGCCGACCCGGTCAGTCGGCCGGCCAGCAGGGCGGCACCCAGGAGCGTGAGCACGATCATCGGTACCAGCGACAGCCGAAGCAACAGCACCGCCGGCTCGATCCCGGTGACCCACGACGAGGCGGCGATCTCGGCGTGCAGGAACCAGTGGTAGTACAGCGGCTCGCCATCGACGACCGGTGAGGCGACCGGGAAGTGGTGGCGCAGCTCGCCCACCAGGCTCAGGTGGTACACGAGATCCTGGTTGGGGGACAACAGGCCGGGCGGGACGATCACCAGGAACCTCCACGCCGTCCGGGCGAGGAACACGACCGTGACCAGCACGATCGCCGTCATGCCCCACGACCACGCTCCCGGCATCCGGTGCACGTCGCGGGGGCGCCAGAGCCGGGCGCGCCAGCGAGGTAGCAGCGACGCGCCCACGACGAGCACCGGCCAGACGACGACGAGCAGCGGAACCCCGGCGGCGCGCACGCCGAGGTACCAGAACAGCTCCACCGCGTACGCCAGGCAGGTGCCGAAGACGACGTCGCTGACAAAGGGGCGGGCCCGGTCGCCGGCGACCAAGCGCCACAGCAGCGTCCCGGGCAGCACCAGGCCGAGCGCCACGTACCCGGAGAAGACCAGCACATCGAGCACGCCGACCCCCCTGGCGGTGAGGGCGGACGCGACCAGCACGTAGCCGACCGTCGCGGGAAGCCAGCCGGGACCGAGCAAGCCCCGCGGCCCGCCCCGATGCGTACTGCGTGGTCTATGGTCGGATGACGTCATCGAGAGCCCACCTTCTCACCCGCGGCAGGACATGGACCCGAACAGTTCGGGGCAGGCCGGCAACCGACCCCTCCTCGGGGCCGAGCCGGCGTCGCCCCTCGACCGGCACACCTTCACGTACTCGGTCGTGGTCCCGGTCTACAACAGCGCGGAGGTGGTGGGCCGCACCGTCGACCGCATCGTCGAGGTCTTCGAGGGGGCCGGTCTCGCGTTCGAGCTGATCCTGGTCAACGACGGCAGCCGCGACGGCAGCTGGGACGTCATCTCGGGGCGGGCGCGGTCGCACCCGCACGTGGTCGCGCTGGACCTGCTGCGCAACTACGGCCAGCACCACGCCAACCTGGCCGGCTTCCGGGAGGCGAGCGGCGACTACGTCATCACGATGGACGACGACCTGCAGAACCCGCCGGACCAGGCTCTCGTGCTCGTCGACGCCGCGATGACCGGGCACGACGTCGTGTTCGGCCGGTTCGACCGCAAGCAGGCGGCCGGCTACCGGCGGCTCGGGAGCAGGGTCATCACCCTCATCAACCGGCGGGTGTTCCACCAGCCGCCGGACCTCGCGGTCTCGAACTTCCGGATCCTGCGCCGCGACGTCGTCGACCGGATCTGCGCCTCACGGACCGCCAACCCGTACATCACCGGGCAGGCGCTGCTGTACTCCAGCAACCGCGCGGACGTGCCGGTGCGGCACGAGGAGCGGGAGGTGGGCACCAGCAGCTACAGCCTGGCCAAGATCGTCCGGCTGGTGCTCACGATCCTGTTCAGCTACTCGCTGTACCCGCTGCGCCTGGCCGCGGTGCTGGGGTTCGTCATCGCCGGGGTGAGCTTCCTGCTCGGGGCCGTCTACCTCGCGATGGGCGTCTTCGGCGACACCGAGGTGGAGGGCTGGACCACCATGGTGGTGCTGCTCGCGCTCTTCAACGGCGTCACGATCGCGCTGCTGTCGATGCTGGGCGAGTACCTCGTGCGGATCCTCGACACCGTGAGCTCCGACGAGGCGTACCACGTGGTCAACCGGGTCTCCGCGTGACCCGGCACCTCCTGGTCATCGGGGCGCAGCGCTGCGGCACGACGTACGTGGCATCGCTGCTGGACTCCCATCCCGACGTCACGCTGGCGCGACCGGCCCGGCCGGAGCCCAAGGTCTTCTGCTCAGCCGAGTCCGTCTCGCGTGGCCTGGCCTGGTACCACCGGACGTACTTCGCGCACGCCACCACCGAAGAGGTCTGGGCGGAGAAGAGCACCAGCTACCTGGAGTCCGCCGACGCCGCCGAGCGAGCCCGCTGCGTCCTCGGCGCCGCGGACATCGTCGTCGTGCTGCGCGACCCGGTGGCGCGGGCGGTCTCGAACTGGCGGTTGAGCAGCGCGTCCGGACTGGAGGACCGGCCACTGGAGGCCGCGCTCAGCGAGAACCTGGTGGCACCGCGGCCGTGGGACACCTCGCGGACATCGGTGTCGCCGTTCGCCTACCTGGAGCGGGGGCACTACGTCGACCAGCTGGGCCCGTGGTGTGCGGCGTTCCCCGGGGCGGTACGGGTGAGCCTGCTGGAGGACCTGGTGTCGCGGGAGTCGGCGGTCGGTGAGCTGTACGCCCGCCTCGGGGTGGACGACACCCACCGGCCCCCGGACCGCGCCCGGCAAGTCAACCAGAGCGAGGGGACGACACCAGAGCTTTCGGCGCCGCTGCTGACGCGGCTGCGAGGGTCCTTTCGCGACAGCGACGCACGACTGTCCGCCATGCTGGGCCGCGAGCTGCCGTGGCCGAGCGTCGCCGGCCCGAGGAGAAGCGCGTGAACGAGCGGCCCGACATCCGCTTCAACGAGACGTCCGTGGAGGGCTCGGAGCTGGCGTACATGCGCGAGTCCGTGGAGTCCGGTCACACGTCCTCCTCCGGCCCGTTCTCCCGACGGGCCGGTGCGCTGCTGCAGCAGGAGACCGGGGCGGCCGAGGTGCTGCTGACGACGTCGTGCACCGCCGCGCTGGAGCTCGCCGCGATGATGCTGGACCTGCAGCCCGGCGACACGGTGGTCGTGCCGTCGTTCACCTTCGTCACGACCGCCCTGGCCTTCGCCCGGCAGGGGGCGCGGATCCTGTTCTGCGACATCGAGCCCCGCACGCTCGGGCTGGACCCCGAGCACCTGTCGACGCTGCTCGATGACTCGGTACGCGCCGTGGTGCCGGTGCACTACGCCGGCATCGCGTGCGACGTGGACGGCGTGCGCAAGGTCCTGGCGCAGCGGCCCGACGTCGCCGTCGTCGAGGACAACGCGCACGGCCTGTACGGCCGGCACCGTGGGCAGCCGCTGGGCAGCCTGGGCCGGTTCGCGACGCTGAGCTTCCACGAGACCAAGAACATCGTCTGCGGCGAGGGCGGTGCGCTGCTCGTCAACGAGCCCGGCGACCTGGATCGGGCCCGGGTGCTGTACGACAAGGGGACCAACCGACGGGCGTTCTTCCTCGGCCAGGTGGACAAGTACTCCTGGAAGGACACCGGCTCGTCGTTCGGCCTGTCGGACACGCTGGCGGCCTACCTGTGCGCGCAGCTGGAGCGGGCGCACGTCATCCAGGCCAAGCGCCGCGTGGTCTTCGAGCGGTACGCGCGGCTGCTCGCTCCGTACGTCGACGAGCTCGGGTTCTGCATGCCGGTGGTACCCGAGGGCAGCGACCCGGCGTACCACATGTTCTACCTGCTCGTGTCCGACCGCTCCGCACGCGACGCGGTGCTCACCGGCATGCGGGACGAGGGCGTGCAACCGACGTTCCACTACGTCCCGCTGCACGACTCCGACGGCGGTCGCCGCTTCGCCGCCCGGGAGACCGAGTGCCCGGTCACCGTCGACGTGAGCGGCAGGCTGGTGCGGCTGCCGTTCCACAACAACCTGGGCGCGGACGATGCGCAGCGGGTCGTCGACTCGTTCGTCTCCTCGATGCGGGCGCGACGGTGACCGCGACGCAGCGCGGCTCCGCCTCGATCGAGCAGCCCACCTACTGGTGGTACCGCGCCCGCGCCGACCTCCTGCACGCCGCCCTCGGTTCCTACCTCGGCACGCCGCACAGGGTGCTGGACGTCGGCAGCGCGGACGGGCCGAGCGTCGACTGGATGCGCGGGACACACGACCGCTTCGCCGTCGACGTCGACCCACGCGGTCTCGTCGCCGGGGAGGGTGTCCGCGCCAGCGCCATCGCGCTGCCGTTCGCGGACGAGACCTTCGACGTCGTGGCCGCCTTCGACGTGCTCGAGCACTGCGAACCGGAGCAGACCGCGATGGCCGAGCTGGTCCGCGTGCTGCGACCCGGTGGGCGGCTGCTGATGTCGGTCCCCGCCTACGAGTGGGCGTGGACCGACCACGACGTCCAGGCGGGACACCACCGTCGCTACACCCGCCCCCGACTCGTGACGGCGGTCGAGCGTGGCGGCCTGGACGTCCTGCGCGCCACGTACGGCTTCGGCGCCGTGTTCCCGTTCTTCGTCGCGGAGCGGGCGCTGCGCCGGGTCCGGGATCGGACGGGGGGAGCGCAGCGGCAGCTCACCTCGGTGTCGGCACGGGTGGAACGGCTGCTGCTCGGCCTCGCGGGCGTGGACCGTCGGGTGCTCGGCAATCACGATCTGCCGTTCGGTTCCTCGGTCTTCCTGGCCGCGGTCAAGCCATGAAGCTGCTCGTCACCGGTGGGGCCGGGTTCATCGGCAGCCACTACGTGCGCTCGGTCCTCGGCGACGCCAGGGGCGGGCCCCGCCCCTGGCGCGTCTGCGTGCTCGACAAGCTGACGTACGCCGGCAGCCGCACCAACCTGCGGGAGGTCCGCGACGACCCGCGACTGGAGTTCGTCGAGGGGGACATCCTCGACCGTCGGCTCGCCGACCCCCTGGTGGCCGACGCGGACGTGGTCGTGCACTTCGCCGCGGAGAGCCACGTCGACCGTTCCATCACCGGCGCCGCCGATTTCGCCATGACGAACGTGGTGGGCACCCAGACGCTGCTCGACTCCGCGCTGGCCCACGGTGTCCAACGCTTCGTGCACGTCTCGACCGACGAGGTGTACGGCTCGATCGAGCAGGGCTCGTGGGACGAGCAGCAGCCGTTGCAGCCGACCTCGCCCTACTCCGCGTCCAAGGCGGGCAGCGACCTGCTGGCGCAGGCGTACCACCGCACGCACGGGCTGCCGGTGTGCATCACCCGGTGCTCGAACAACTACGGGCCGCACCAGTTCCCGGAGAAGGTGATCCCACTCTTCGTCACCAACCTGATCGAAGGGGCGACGGTGCCGCTGTACGCCGAGGGCCGCAACGTCCGCGACTGGCTGCACGTGGACGACCACTGCCGGGCGGTCCATCTGGTCGTGGCCGGCGGCCGGCCCGGCGAGACGTACAACATCGGCGGCGGCACCGAGCTGACCAACGCCGAGCTCACCGCCATGCTGCTCGAGGCCTGCGGCGCCGGGTGGGACCGGGTGGAGCACGTGCCGGACCGGCTCGGGCACGACCTGCGCTACTCGGTGGACAGCACCAAGATCAGCCGCGAGCTCGGCTACCGGCCGGCGGTCGACTTCACCGTCGGGCTGGCCCGCACCGTGCGGTGGTACGAGGAGCACCGCGACTGGTGGGAGCCGTTGAAGCGTGCTCAGCAACCGTGATCACGCCTGAGGGAGTGCCGACAGCAGGGTGAGGACCTCACCCCGGCGTCAGCCGGCTTGCCCGGGCCGGACGTGGCGCCGCTCGAGCAGTCCGAGCAGGTAGTCGCCGTACCCGCTCTTGCGCATGGCCTCGGCCCGGGTCCGTAGCTCGTCGTCGGTGAGGAAGCCCTGCCGCCAGGCGATCTCCTCCGGGGAGCCGATCTTGAGGCCCTGCCGGTGCTCGACCGTACGGATGAAGTTGCCCGCCTCGTTGAGCGCGTCGAAGGTGCCCGTGTCCAGCCAGGCGGTGCCTCGGGCGAGGACGGTGACGGCCAGCTTGCCGCGTTCGAGGTAGACCCGGTTGACGTCGGTGATCTCGTACTCGCCGCGCGCCGACGGCTTCAGCTCGCCGACGATGCCGAGCACGTCGTTGTCGTAGAAGTACAACCCAGGCACCGCGTAGTTGCTGCGCGGTTGCTGCGGCTTCTCCTCCAGCGAGATCGCCTTGCCGGTGTCGTCGAACTCGATCACGCCGTAGTCCTGCGGGTCCTTGACCCAGTAGGCGAACACGGCGGCGCCGTCGACGTCGCCGAACCGCTTGAGCTGCAGACCGAGCCCCTGGCCGTAGAAGATGTTGTCGCCGAGGACGAGCGCGCAGCTGCCGGACCCGACGAAGGCGGCACCGATGACGAACGCCTGCGCCAGTCCTTCGGGGGCCGGCTGCTGCGCATAGCCGATCGAGACGCCGAAGCGCGAGCCGTCGCCGAGCAGGCGCTCGAAGGCCGGCGCGTCGTGCGGGGTGGTGATGACCAGGATGTCGCGGATGCCGGCCAGCATCAGCGTGGACAACGGGTAGAAGATCATCGGCTTGTCGTAGACCGGCACCAGCTGCTTGCTGATCCCGTCGGTGATCGGGAGCAGTCGCGACCCGGAGCCGCCGGCCAGGATGATTCCGCGCATGGGTCGTGAGTATGCCTGGAATCCGCCAGGAGTCCCGCTTCCCTCGCGCGGTCGAGCTGGTGCGCTGACTCAGTCGTCGGTGAGCGTCCGGTGCAGCCGCCGGCGCCGGTAGGCGGCCGCGCCGGCCAACAGCAGTGCCGAGCCGCCCAGCAGGCCCGCGTTCATCGTCGCCGTGTCGGAGGAGTCCGGCGGCGCAACGGTCCCGACCGGGTTGGGCCGCCCGGTCCAGCTCACCACGTCGATGCCGCGCGCGATGTCGTCGACAGCGATGAAGTACGTCCGTGTGCCGTTGCCGTTGCGCCGGATCTTGAAGTCCTCGGCCGCCCACGTGTTCGCCCTGGGGAGGGTGAAGGAGGCCCGCTCCTCGAACTGCAAGTTCCCCTGGCCGTCCACGTAGTAGTCGACGATCTTGATGCCCTGCGTGTAGTAGGCCGCGATGAACCGCTGCTCGCCGGGAATCTGCTCAATCACGTGGAGGTCGCAGAATGTCGCGGCCGGCACGACGGCGTCGCTGATGTAGACGGACTTCTCGCCCGTCGCCGTGGTGGCGTACTGGATGTTGGACGGGTCGCTGATGTCGAAGGCGTGTGCCCCGCCGTTGCCGTACGGGTTCTCGATGCCCGGTGCGCACGAGGAGCCCGGCGGTACGACGCCGCCCCCACGTTCGTCGGTGACGAACATGAACTGCTGGTCGGGCGTCGGGTCGGCTTCGTGCGAGACGGACACACCGTCGTCGGAGCGGACCTGCAGGTTGGTGTTACAGCTGCGGTTGTCGGTGCCAGGAGGGCCACAGTCCCGGCCCGGATGCTGGAAGGTGCCCAGGAAGCGCCATCCGACAGCCTCCTCAGTACGTCCGGCATCCATCCCGCTGCAGTCGGTGACCTTGGCACTGGTCCTCGTGCCTGCCACGACCGGGCACGGGAAGGCGGTGCCCCGGACGTCGCCGTTGGTCTTGAAGAGGCCGGAGGTGTCGAGGATGAGGGTGGCGTTCAGGGCCGCGCAGTAGAGCCGCCCGCGGGCGTACGTCGTGTCGTGGCAGGTCGCGGACCCCGGTTCCAGCTGACCGGTGGACTGGTCGCGCTGCTGGGTCCACGACGGCTGCAGGTTGATCCGGTAGACCAGCGGGCGGCACTCGGCGCGGCGCTTGGCGTCGCTCCAGTCGGCCGACCCGAAGCAGGACCGTACGTCGACGACGTCGATCCAGTTGCGTCCGCTGAAGTCCGCGGCGTTGTTGTAGATGATGCCGGGGTTCTGCTTGTCGGCGGTGCTGGTGTGCGAGAAGCCGGCATGCCGGACCAGGTGCGCCTCTCGCGGCTCGAAGCTCCGGTTGGCCATCTTGGACACGTTGACGATCTCGAGTCCGCCGCCGCCGGTGTCGTGGCACCGTCCGGTGGCATCCGTGGTGTCGATGAGCAACCGGACCCCACCTCGCTGGGTGATCTGCGAGTCGTGTTGCAGCCCGGTGATGCTGGCGTTCTCGGTGTCGCATCGTGCGGAGCCGTGGTCGGCGACCCACGAAGGCTTGACCACGCCGTTCGCCGTCAGCCGGATGATCCGCTGCCCGATGCTGCCGGCCTGGTCCTGCCCGAGGGTGCCGAAGGAGCCGAAGATGTCCCGGCTGCGCCGCGGTGTGAAGAACTCCAGGTCGGTGCCGCCGCCGGTGAGGGCCTCACTGGACAGGCCCGGGAAGTTGGCGATGTGCTTCCAGGTGCCGTCGCCACGTTCGATGCCCTCGGACACGACGCCCGTCGTGGGTGCGAGTGGCTCCCGGGGGTCGGTGTGATCCGCCGCGGCCGGTGCGGCGAGCCCGCCGAGCAGGACGAGGCTCGCGCCGGCGAAGAACCATGACCCGAATCTGGACAAAGCAACTCCTCGTGCTCATGCACCCCTCCCACCCGGTTGGTCCGGTGGTGCATCGATCCCAAATCGTGCGCCTTGAGGGGTGAATTGGCAAGCCCGGGCTGCCGGCCGGGGCCGTGGTGGTCCCGTGGTTATGCTCTGCCGATGGATTCGACCGGCGACCTCGTCCCGGGCGCGGAACTGCTCGCGGATCCCGTCCTGGAGCACGCCGGGCTCGGCGTCTCGCCCCTGCTGGTCGCGGTGGCGACCTCGTTGCTGGTCCTTGTCGTCGGGTTCGCGCTGCCGGTGTCGCGGCTCCGCCCAACGGGTCGGGTGCTCGCCGCGCCCGATGCGGCGCTCGCCTCCTGGTACGGATCGCTGTCCCGGTTCCAGGTGGGCACCCGAGTGCTCGCTGTGGCGGTGCTGCTGGTGGCGATCGCCGCCGCCCGGTTGGGCGTGGACGACCAGCTGGAGAACCTCGCGCCCGCCCTGGTGGTGGGTGCGGCCTGGCCGGTGCTGGTGTTGCTCAGCGTCGTCATCGGCCCCGTCTGGCGGTGGCTCGACCCGTGGGACGGGCTCGCGCGGCTGGTGACCGGGGACGAACCGGGCGAGGCGCCGGAGCAGGTCTGGCTGGCGGTCCTGCTCGCCCTGCCGCTGGTGTGGTACCTCAGCGCCGCCCCCGACCCGCTGGAACCGCGCCCGCTCGGCCTGGCGCTCAGCCTCTACACGGTCGTCACCGTCGCCGGGTGCGTCGCGTTCGGGCGAGCACGTTGGCTGGCCCACGCCGAACCGGTCGGCATCGTGCTGTCGTGGATGTCGCTGCTGCCCCGTGGCCGCCTGCCCGGCTGGTCCCCGCCTCGCGGCGCGGAGGCGCTGCTGGGCGTACTGGTCGGCGGTGTCGCCTTCGGCGCGCTGCGGCGCTCGGAGCAGTGGACGAGCGTGAACGCGGCGACCGGGGCGTGGGAGTACGCCACCGTCGCTCTTCTCGGCGCGTGCGCCGTGGCGGCCGGGTTCCTGGTCCTGGCGCATGTGATGGCGGTACGGGTGGGCGGCCAGGCGGGCGTGGCCAGGGCCGTCGTGCCGGCGGCCGCCGCCGTGGTCGTCGCGGCGGCGATGGGCCGTAACCGCCTCACCTCCAGCGTCCAGCTGCTCCCCGGACTCCTCGGTGACCCGTTCGGCGCCGGCTGGGACCTCCTGGGCCCCGCCGCCGACGGGCTGAATCCCGAGCCGCTCGGCAGCAGCGGCCTGCTCGCCGCCCAGATCGCTGTGCTGGTCGTCGGCCATCTGGTCGGCGCGGTTGTCGTTGCCAGATGCCTGGAGCGTCGGGCACGGATACCGGCCGTCGTGGTCGTCGCCGTCCTGCTGGGGGTCAGCATCGCCACTGTGCCCTGGCACTGACCCGTCGCTCCGGCCTGGAGCCGGATCGAGATGGCTTTTCATGCCGTGCGGGTTAGTCTGGGGGTTTATTACGATAGAAGGGGATACTTCATGCGCCCGATGAACCGGATCCTGGCGGCCACGGCCGTGGCCGCGGTGTCAGTGTCGGCGGCCCTCAGCGCCGTCCCGGCTCAAGCCAGGACGAGTGACCCGCTGTACGACCAGCAGTACGGCCCGCAGCAGGTACGCGCTGAGCAGGCGTGGCAGACCAGCACCGGCAAGGGCGCCGTGATCGCGATCATCGACAGCGGCGTCGCGCTGGGTCATCCGGACCTGAAGCGCAAGATGGTCCGCGGGGCCACGTTCATCGACTGCTCTCCGTCCTGCGGCAACGGCAACTGGAAGGGCCCGGACGGCGTGGGCCAGGACGCTGACACGCACGGGACGCACGTCGCCGGGATCGCGGCGGCGGCCACCGACAACGGGGTCGGCATCGCAGGGGTCGCACGCCATGCCAAGCTCATGCCGATCAAGGTCCTTGAGGACGGCAGCGGGTCGTTCGAGGACATCGCCTCGGGCATCCGGTACGCCGCCAACAATGGCGCGGACGTCATCAACATGAGCCTCGGCGCGGTGCAGGGCGTCCAGGCGCTGGTCATCACCGGTCAGATCACCGACGTCCAGGACGCGATCCACTATGCCAACCAGAAGGGCGTCGCGGTCATCGCGGCCGCCGGCAACGATGCGGTACCGGTCTGCAACACCCCGGCCTTCGACTTCGGCGCGATGTGCGTCGTGGCGACCGACAAGCGCGAGGCCAGGTCCGCATACAGCAGCGGCCCCGTCGATCCCGAGCTGCTCAGCGTCTCCGCGCCCGGCGGCTCGCTGCTGCCGGTCTGCGGCGAGGACATCATCTCGACCGTGCCCCGAGGGACCGGCGGTTCGCAGACGTGTGGTTACGGCTCCGCCTACGACGAGTACGCCGGCACCTCCATGGCGGCTCCCCACGTCGCCGGCGTCGCTGCCCTGCTCGCTGCCCAGGGTAGGTCGGTGACCAACATCTACGACTCGCTGACGTCGACCGCCCGGACCCCGGGCGCAGAGGTCCGCGGTGTGTTCGGGCCGGTGTACGGCTACGGCATCGTCGACGCCGAGGCCGCCGTGAAGGCACCGCGAGGCTGAGCCCACGGGAAACGTCCCCGTCCCCGTCGACCGCCGACCGCCGACCGCCGACCGCCCCGCCCCCGCCGAGATCCGAGTTGATGGTCGCCGGGAGGTTCAACCATGACCATCGACTCGGATCTCGGCGTCGAGGGGGAGGACTACGGCGTCGAGGGGGAGGACCGCCGAACGCGGAGTCGGTCTAGCGCAGCCCCTTATCAGGGGCTGAGCGGGCCAGCGGCCTGGTTCGCCGCTGCGCCGCTGTGTCGAGGCGGGAAGGCAGACAGCCCTGGGAGCGGTCACGACCGCCCGGCTTGGCTCCCGAAGCGGTCGAGCGATCCCGCTTGGCTCCCGAAGCGGTTGCACAAAAGTCGCATTACGGACGCGAACCAACCCATGCGGGAGGGAAGGCGCGAAGCAGGACGCGAATCAACCCATGCGGGAGGGAAGGCGCGAAGCAGGAAGCCGGGGGTTGCACGGGGGCTGCGGAGCGCAAGGCGGCGAAGGAGTGAAGGCGACGGGGACCCGGCACCGCGCACTCCCCCGCCGAGACCCGAGTTGAAGGTCACCGGGAGGTCCACCCATGACCATCGACTCGGATCTCGACGTCGAGGAGGGGGTCGAGGGGGCGAGGGGGAAGCGGGCGCTACTTGTCGATGTCACCGACGACGAAGAACATCGAGCCCAGGATGGCCACCATGTCCGCGACCACACAGCCCTCGAGCAGTTGCGGCAGCACCGCGACGTTGTTGAACGACGCGGTCCGCAGCTTGAGCCGCCACGGGGTCTTCTCCCCCCGCGACACCAGGTAGTAGCCGTTGATCCCGAGCGGGTTCTCGGTCCAGGCGTACGTGGCACCTTCGGGCGCCTTCAGGACCTTGGGCAGGCGTACGTTCACCGGACCCTGAGGCAGCTCGTGCAGTCGCGCCAGACAGGCGTCGGCGACGTCGAGGGAGACCTTGATCTGCTCCAGCAGCACGTCGAAACGGGCGAAGCAGTCGCCGGCCGTGCGGGTGACGATGCGCAGCACGCCGTCGTCGAGCAGCTCCTGGTAGGCGAGGTACGGGTCGTCCCGGCGTAGGTCGAGGTCGACGCCGCTGCCCCGGGCGATGGGTCCGGAGACCCCGTACGCGTGGATCAGCTCCGGCGAGAGCACCCCCACACCGACCGTACGGGCCCGGAAGATCTCGTTGCCGAGGACCAGGTCCTCGATCTGCGGCAGCCGGGAGCGCACCGCAGCGACAGCCGCGGACGTGCGGCCGAGCCAGCCGGCGGGGAGGTCCTCCTTGAGCCCGCCGACCCGGTTGAACATGTAGTGCATCCGGCCTCCGGAGACCTCCTCCATCGCCTGCTGGATCGTCTCGCGCTCGCGGAACGCGTAGAAGATCGGCGTGATCGCGCCCAGCTCGATCGGGTACGAGCCCATGAACATCAGGTGGTTCAGCACCCGGTTCAGCTCTGCCAGCAGGGTGCGGATCCAGATCGCCCGGACCGGCACCTCCATGCCGAGCATCCGCTCGACGGCCATGACCACGCCGAGCTCGTTGCCGAACGCCGACAACCAGTCGTGCCGGTTGGCGAGCACGATGATCTGGCGGTAGTCGCGGACCTCGAACAGCTTCTCGACCCCGCGGTGCATGTAGCCGACGATCGGCTCGCAGCTGACGATGCGTTCCCCGTCCAGCGTGAGCCGCAGCCGCAGGACGCCGTGCGTGGCCGGGTGCTGCGGGCCGATGTTGAGCACCATGTCCTGGGTGGCGAGGTCGACGCCCCCGCCCCGCTCGTGCACGAACCCGGCCGCGCCGTCACCGATGCCGACCGTGACTTCGCGCAGGTCCGCGGAGCCCTGCGCGGCTGGGGTCTGGCTCACCGGGGCATCGTGTCACGGAAGCCCGGAGCCGGAAACCGGCTGCGGCTGCTCGTCGGTACAGTGACGGCTCGACTCCGGGAGGGCAGGCGTGGGCGCACCAGCCGCACAGTCGACGCTCGTGATCGTCGTGGGTGCCGGTCGCAGCGGGACCAGCGGTGTGGCCGGTGCGTTGCAGGCCCTCGGACTACGGGTACCGCAGCCCGAGGTGGAGGCCGACCCGAGCAACCCGCGCGGCTTCTTTGAGCCCCGGTGGGTGGTGGACTTCCATGCCGAGCTGATGCACGAGGCCGAGATCGCCATCGCTGACGCCCGCCCCCAGGCGGTGGCCCAGGCCGAGCGGGTGGGCAGTCGTACGACGCATCGCTGTCGTCTGCAGGACTGGCTGAGCGACCTGGACGCCACCGGTGACGAGCTGGTCGTCAAGGATCCACGGACCAGCTGGTTCCAGGGCATGTGGCAGCACGCTGCGCCCGAAGTCGGTCTCTCGGCGCGCTTCCTGACGATGCTGCGCCACCCGGCGGAGGTCTCGGGCAGCCGGCAGACGTACTACCGCAGCGGCGAGTCCCCGGCTGCCCGTCGCGCCGGCACCATCACCCGGGTGGCCGGGTGGGTGAACCTCAACCTCGCCAGCGAGCAGCAGCACCGGGATCATCGGCGGGTCTTCGTCGGCTACCCGGACCTCCTCGCCGACTGGCGATCGGCCCTGTACCGCGTGCACGAGCGGCTCGGCCTCACCTGCGCCGCCGACCTCGACTGGGGCAAGCCGCACGCGCTGGACGACTTCATCGACCCGGCGCTTCGTCGGCACGCCGACGGCTGGGCGGACGTCGAGGTGCCGGCCCAGCTGCGCGACATCGCCGAGGAGGTCTGGCGACACCTCGGCACGCTGGCCACGGGCGACGGCTTCGACTCACACGCCCTGAAGACGCTGGAGGGGCTGCGCGCCGACTACGACCTCCTGTTCGCCGACGCCCATGCGCTGTCCCGCAGGCCACCTGCGGCACGCCGCGGACGCGGCCGGCGGCCCGACGACGCGCCGGAGCGACCATGAGGATCCTGATGCGCGGCTACAAGCACCCGCTGCGACGGATGCGTCCCGAGGCGGTGCTGGACACCGATGTGCTGGGCAAGAACTCCGGGAACCTCGTGTTCAGCGAGGCTTCCTTCCGGGCGCTGTCGATGCCGGGCACCGAGGTGACCGTGTCGAACTTCGAGGATCTGTTCGATGATGTCGACCGGGTGAATGCGGAGTACGACGCGGTCGCCCTGCCCTTTGCCAACGCCTTTCGCGGCAGCTACCTGCCGACGCTCGAGCGCTTCACGGAGTTCGTCCGAGGGCTCCGGATCCCGGTCACGGTGCTCGGCATCGGTGCGCAGTCCGACCTGGACTACCGGCTCGGGCCACTGGCTCAGGTGAACGATGCGGCCAAGGCGTTCACCGCGGCCGTGCTGGACAAGTCGCCCACGATCGGGGTGCGCGGTGAGTTCAGCGCGACGTACCTGCGCAGCCTCGGCTTCGACGCGGTCGACGTCATCGGCTGCCCGTCGATGTTCATGTTCGGGTCCCGGCTGCCGACGACCCGAGATCCCGGACCGCTGCACGCAGGGTCCCGGATCGCACTCAACCTGACGCCCGGTGCCGGTCGCCCTGGCCTGGTGCAGCACCACCTCGAGCGCTACCCCGAGCTCGTCTACATCGCCCAGGGCAACTTCGACCTGCGCCTCATGCTCTGGGGCGTCCCGGTGCGAAACCTCGACGACGAGTACCCCAGGACGTTGGACCACCCGCTCTTCGCCGAGGACAGGGCACGGATGTTCGTCGACGTGAGCACCTGGATCGAGGAGTTGCGGCGCGTCGACTTCTCCTTCGGCACCCGGATCCACGGCAACGTCGCCGCGCTGCTCGCCGGGACGCCGGCGCACGTCATCGCGCACGACTCGCGTACGCGCGAGCTGGCCGAGTACTTCGACATCCCGTACACCCGCCAGGACCGGCTGCCCGAGGACGTCGATGCGAAAGACCTGCTCGCGGGGTCCAGCTACGCCGCCCTCCATGCGGGGCACGGCGCCCGGTTCACCCGCTTCACCGACTACCTGCGCGTGCACGGCCTCGGACACAGCCTCGACGACACCGAGGCCGCGGTACGGATGGACCGCCGGGTGCAGAAGCTGAAGCTGCCCTCCGCCGTGCGGGCGGCGAACGGTGCCGGCGCGGCTGTGCTCCTGCAACGCGCGTACTGGTCCCACCAGGCGAACCGGCGGGAGGCCGCCGACCTCGAACGGCGGGTGGCCGAGCTCGAGCACCTGCTGGCGAACACGTCGCCGGACAATGGACTGCGGGCGCGGCTCCGCAGGCGCAGACAGGGCTGAGATCGCGCGTCGTCGCCTTCAGTAGCCGTGCTTGCGCGACATCACCGTGGCGACCCGGGTCTCGTCGAACTCCGCTGACAGCCAGTCGAACAAGGCACGAAGGCGCTGGGGCTCGTCGACGTAGTCGTTGTAGTGCAGGTGGAAGAAGTCTGCACCGAGGAGCTCGACCAGCGCCAGCATCTCCCCCTCTGCCTTGGCTATCGCAGGCAGGGCGTCCGGGCGCTTCGCCCACCACTTGCTGCGAGCCACCTCCTGGTGCTCGCGCGTGTTCACGATGAACCGCGCTCCCGGGAACACCTTGCGCAGGAACGACACGTAGTCGCCGAGGTCTCCCTGTCGCCACCGGATCTCCTTGAAGCCGACGACTCGGGAGTCCGGCTCGGGACGGATCAGCGTCGTCAGGATCAGGCGCCTGATCTCCTGGTACGCCGTTGCTTCGGGGTAACCGCCGATGCCGTACCACGGGCTGGTCGGCTCGGCGCCCGGGCCCTGGTCCTTGCGCGCGGCCGCGACGCGGGTGTGGAACCGGTAGAGATGGAACACCGCCCCACCGTTCTCGCCCCGGATGAGGTAGCCGGGGATCGACGCCAGCAGGCCCTGCAGCAGGGTGGAACCCGACCGCCCGTACGTCACGATGAACAGGTAGTCCAGCGACGGGCCGTCGTCTGGGATGCTGCTCTGCTGAGGTGACCGCTCGGGTTGCCGGCCCCGGACCCCGAACCGGTTGGCGGCTCGCGCCACGTACGTGCGGGGTCGCCTCAGACCTGCTGCCACGATGGAACCTCCGGGGTCAGTGAACCAGTGCGAGCTGGAGTCCGGGACCCGGGTGCCAGCGGACATCCACGACCGGCTCGACCAGGCTGAACGCGTCCGGCTGTCGGCCGGTGAACGGGCCCACGACGACGGCGCCGGCGACGTCGACGACGACCTCCACCCGGAGCACACGCGCACCCCACGACGACGCGTCGATGCGAGCCACGAACCCTGCCGGCGGTGGGGCTCCGTCCGGGCGGGGCGGTCGATGTCGTGCCTGCATCGGTTCGCGTTCGGTGGCCACATCGTCCTGTGTGCCGGCGGTCGGGTCGACCAGTCGTAGGGTCACCGTCGGCTCGACGCCGCGGTCCGGGAGACCGATCACCTGCCCGACGCCCCGGATCACCACCTGCGAGCCGTCCGTGCGGACCGACACCAGACGGACGCGCACGTTGCGATCCGTCGGCGAGAGGTCCAGGAGATCGTCGGGGATGTCGTCCACGACGTCGTGGATGCCGAGCACGTCGCGGTCGTCGATGCGTTGCAGCAACGCCGGCGCCGCCAGGTCTTCGAACCGCGCGAGCACGCGTTCCACGTCAGCACGCCGACCCTGTGCGGTGAGCCAGCACAGCACCCGCAGGCGGGTCTCGACGGCGGCGCGGTCGTCGGCGGTGACCCGTGCGAGCAGGTCGGCGACACCGTGGTGCAGCGTGTGCCAGTAGGCCTCGGACCCCGACGGGATCTCGTGCAGGTAGGGCCGCAGGTCGTTGAACATCTTGCGGTGCCACAGCGTCCGTACGTCCGCAGACGCCCGAGCGTCGACGACCTCACACACGGCCTGCTTGGTCGCGACGGCGTCGGCGACGTTGCGCACCTCGTGCTTGCGTTGCGTGATCGAGAGGCTGTCGTCGTCGCGGGTGCGCCACCGGTACACCACGTCCGGCAGCACGTCGAAGCACCGGGCGCTCAGCAGCGCGGTGGTCATCGGGACGTGGTCCTCGTAGGAGACCCCGTGTGGGAACGCGAGCGCGGCGCGGTCCCAGAACGTCCGTCGGAACATCTTGTTCCACGCGAAGATGTTAGGGAGCATCTCGGGCACCTCGTCGATGCAGACGCCGGTCCGCCGGGTCCGGTGCAGCGGCACCATCCAGCCGGGTACGCGGTACTCCCCGTTGATCTGCTTGAGCAGCGCGCCGACGACGAAGTCCGAGCCCGAGCTCACCAAAGCGTCGACCATCGTCGCGTACGAGGAGGGCGGCACCGTGTCGTCGGAGTCGAGGAACGTCACGAACTGTCCGCGTGCGTGCTGGATCCCCGTGTTGCGTGCGGCACCCAGGCCGGCGTTGTCCTGTCGGATGACCCGCACCCGGTCGTCGCGCTGGGCGTACCCGGCCACGATGGCGGCACTGCCGTCGGTCGATCCGTCGTCGACGACCACCACGTCGAGGTGGGCATAGGTCTGGGCGAGCACGCTGTCTAGGCAGTCGGCGACGTAACGCTCCACCTGGTAGACGGGGATGATCACGCTCACCAGAGGTCTTGTCAGCACGGGTACACAGTATCGATGGTGCGTTGGGCAGATCCCTGCTGGACAACTCGGCGATCTCCGTCGGGTTTCAGGTGCGCGACTCCTCGACGAGCATCCGCTGCAGGTCCCCGGTGCGGACGTCATCGGCCAGTGACCGCTGGTGAGAGTGCGCAGCCTCCACCGGCCCGCCATACCGCGGTTCAGCACCCGGACCCACTGGCGCAGCGCTGGACGATCAGGTCTGTTCTAGGACGACTCGTCGTCACTCCACTCACCCACGCGGTCACGAACCCGACTCCGTTCGCCTCTCGCTGCGCCACCCGCAGCAGAGAGGTCTTGCCGATGCCGCAAGGGGCCGAGAACAGATACGGCGCACCGGAGAGAGCCGGCCGAACGTCGCGACCCCACCGAGGGCGGAGCGGAGCGGCGTCAGCTGGACGTCGCGGCCGGCCAGCACATGCGGCAGCTCGCCCGGGGTGTAAGGATTCGTCACTACTCCGATACCTTCCGATACTTTCGCTGAGTATCGAGATGTATCCACTGTGACTAGCGCGATGTCCACGGCCGCGGGCCAGGGGCGGCGTCAGATGTGCGTGGCTCGAGCCCGTACGTCTACCACGCCGCGATGGGGCAGACCACACTGATGACGTGCCCTTCTCGATCCTGTACGTCTGCACCGGCAACATCTGCCGCTCACCGTTCGCGCAGCTGCTGACGCGGGCACGTCTCGACGCGGCCCTGGGGACTCGCGCCGACGACGTGAGTGTCGCGAGCGTCGGCATCCGTGGCATGGTCGGACACCCGATGGACGCCACTGCGGCGGCTCAGCTGCTGACCCGCGGAATCGATGCGGATGGCTTCCGTGCCCGGGAGCTACGGCCCCGCGTGGTCACTGAAGCCGATCTGATCCTCACCGCCACGATGGCACACCGCAAGCTGGTGCTCGAGGCGGAGCCGCGCGGCCTGCGGCGCACCTTCACGATCACGGAGTTCGCCGACCTCGCACGGATCGCCGACCCGGCGGAGACGCCGCAGGACCTGGTGGCCATGGCGGCCGGCCTCCGGGGGAGGGCCACCCCGCAGAGCTACGACGTGCCCGACCCGATCGGCGGCGCGGAGGACCTGCACGCCCAGGTGGCGGCGACCATCGCCGAGGCGCTCGACCCGATCATCGAGGCCGTCGTCGCGACTCTTACGACGACTCGCTGACCTTCTCGTGGCGCCGGCTCTTGCGCGACTTCTTGACCTTCGAGGCTTCCTCGTCCGTCCGCGCACCGGCATCCGGTGCGTACCCGTAGCCGTAGCCGCGACCCTTGGCCGGGGTGCGGTTGAGCACGTTGCCGATGTGGCGTCCACCGACGGCCACGAGCCGCTCGACCGAGCCGCGCACCTGGTCGCGGGTCGTCTGCCCGTGCCGGACGACCAGCAGCGCGCCGTCGGTCCGTCGGGCTCACCACTGTGCTGATCGGGCGACTCGATCTCGCCGACGCGTACCAGCAGGGACCCGACGGACTCACCGCGCTCACCAGCGGGGCGATCCCGCCGAACCCGTCGGAGCTGCTCCAGT
>JALZKQ010000109.1 GCA_030859165.1 Actinomycetota bacterium | reverse complement strand
TGGTCTACAACCACACAGCCGAGGGTGGCCCCGACCTGCCTGCCCTGTCCCTGCGCGGCCTGGACGACGCTGCGTACTACCTGCAGCTCGCCGATGGCAGTGGCTACCTCGACGTCACCGGCTGCGGGAACACCGTGCAGGCATCAGACCCGGTCACCGCCCGGCTGATCCTCGACTCGCTGCGCTACTGGGTCACGCAGATGCACGTGGACGGCTTCCGCTTCGACCTCGCATCGGTGCTCGCTCGCACGGACGCTGGGGTGGAGCCGGACGCCGGGCTGCTGCGTGCGATAGCCGACGACCCCGTGCTCGCCGGGACCAAGCTGGTGGCCGAGCCGTGGGACGCGACCCCCGAGGGCTACCTCGTCGGCCGGTTCCCGCCCGGCTGGTCGGAGTGGAACGACAGGTTCCGCGACGGCGTCCGCGACTTCTGGCGGGGTGAGGGGCAGGGGGTGCGCGAGCTCGCGTACCGGCTCAGCGGCTCCGAGGACCTCTACGGCCACGGCGGGCGTGACCCCGGCGCGTCGGTCAACTTCGTCACCTCGCACGACGGGTTCACGCTACGCGACGCGGTGTCCTACGAGCACAAGCACAACGAGGCCAACGGCGAGGGCAACCGCGACGGCCACGGGGACAACCGGACGTGGAACGGCGGGGTCGAGGGCGACACGGACGACGAGGCGGTCCTGGCGCTGCGCCGGCGGCAGGCGGCGAACCTGCTGGGCACCGTCCTGCTGTCGATCGGAGTGCCGATGCTGACCGCCGGCGACGAACGGGGACGGACCCAGGGCGGCAACAACAATGCCTACTGCCAGGACAACGAGGCGTCCTGGCTGGACTGGTCGCCCGACGAGCAGTGGGCCCACCTGCGCGAGCTGACCCGGCAGCTGACCGCTCTGCGGGCACGTCACCCGGCGCTGCGCCCGCCACACTTCCTGCGGGGAAACCCGTTGCGCGACACGGGGGTGAAGGACCTCGCGTGGTTCCATCCCGACGGACACCAGATGACCCCTCATGACTGGGACGACCCGAGCGTCCAGGGCGTCGGGATGTACCTCTCGGGGCTCGAGACGGGCGGTGCTTCCTTCCTGCTGCTCTTCGACGCCGGCCCGCAGGCGGGGCCCTGGACTCTGCCGGGCGCACCGTGGGCAGCCGCGTACGACGTGGAGCTGGACACCAGTGCGACGTTGTCGGGGCGGCTCGCAGCCGGTGCGGCGGTCGACGTGGCCGACCGCTGCCTGGTCGTGCTCCACGTCGTAGGCGTGGCTCAGGACGACGCGACCCGCAACGACGCAGCCACCGCTCGCACGACGTCGGTGTAGGTACCCAGGTCAGCAGCCGTGGACGTGATCGCCAGCAGTGCCAGCAGTGGCAGGCCGGGGACGGGGACGACGACGGTGACCTCGTGCCGGGCCTCCGGACCTGCGTCGACGGACGGGTCGCCGCGGACCTGCGACCTGGCCAGGACCACCGGGTGCGGCCCGGCCCGGTCGACCCGTACCGAACGGTGCGCGCCGCGGCGGATCAGGGTCTCCGCGACTCCGTAGACGCTGACCAGCGGGTCTGCGCTCACGCTGGCCTGCGTGGCGACGGTCAGGGTCGCCGTGGATGGCCGGCCCGCCAGCTGCACTGCGCAGAACGACGTGGCGACCACGGGTCCGTCGCCCACCGCGCGGGAGACGGCCTCGAGGAAGAGCGCGAAACCCTCCCGCCGGGTCGAGTCGGTGAGTCCGAGCTGGTCGAGCAACGCGATCCGGGCGGCGACCCGGTCCTCGACTGCAAGGTCGAGTGGCACCTCGTGGAAGTCCGGCGGGATGTCGAGGATGATGCCCTGTGCCGGTGCGACGGTGTCGGTCATGGGCTACCCCCGTCGTCCTCGGACTGTCCACGCAGCCGCTGCGCGAGGGAGACGTCGGCGCGGTCGAAGCTGGCACGCGGCAGGTTCGGCAGTGCCGTCCCGGCACGCGACTGCTGCAGCGCGAGCTCGACCCGGTGCGCCCCTGTGGACAACCGCCCGACCGCGTGTGCCCGCTGGGAGACCTCGCCGTCGAATCCGACCAGCACACTCACCGCCGCTGTGAGGTCGGCGGCATCCTCGACCGACCGGACCGCGCTCGCCAACGGCTGTGAAGCAGCCGCCATCCACTGCTCGACGGCCTCGGCGAGAGCGGTGAGACGGCGGCCCAGGTCAGCCGCCAGGTCCGGCTCGTCGCTGGTCACGGTCAGCGCGAGCGACAGGGCCTCGGCTGCGGACGCGAGCGAGGAGGCATCGGACTCGTGATCGGCTGCGAGCTCGGCCGTCTCGGCGCGAAGCGCCAGACGTCGCTCCTCCGCGTCGGGGCTACCGGACAGCTGGCTCATCCACTCCGTCAGCGCCGCGGTGCGTTCCTGGCGTTGAACCAGGCCGGTCCGCCAGGACTCGAGCGCCCGGGCAAGGTCGACGACGGCGTCCTCGACGACGCGCAACCGCCGCGCCAGGTCGCTCACGGCCTCGACCAGGCCACGCCCGTCACGACCGTGCCAGAGGCTTCCGGGTCCGACCAACGCGTCGAGATGACGACGGGCGGCGGACAACGCGATGACGACCTCGCGCAGGTCGGCAGCCAGACGGTCGACCGCGGCGAGGTCCCCGGGTGTCGGGTCGCTGCCCAGGAAGCGCTCGGGCCTCACGGGCGATCCTGCGCCGGCAGGTTGCCCAGGTGTGTTGTGACCACGGCGGAACCGTCGGCAGCCTGCCCGGCCAGCGCGTCCAGCCGGCTCGCCAGCACCGTGACCGCGTCGGTCACGGCTGACGCACACGCGCTCGGTCCGACGTCCTGCGGAGTGCTGTCCCGCAGGCGTCGGGCGACGGACTCCAGCTCGTGCGTCACGCCCTCCAGCCCGGCCCGCAGGGCATCGACGTCGTCGTGCAGCGCACCGATCACCATCACAGCCGCCCCTCGGTCCGTCGTTGCCGACCCACCAGTATGCCGGTCTTCGGTGTCACGGTCCGGCCGGTGCGCGGGACCCTGTCACGGCTCGCGGCCGGGTAGCTGCGGCCACGCCACGAGTCCGAGCTCGGCCGGGGCTGCCAGCAGGTCGTGCCGCGGCAGGATGCGTACCGAGTAACCGAAGCCTCCCGTACGGTC
The DNA here is from genome assembly GCA_030859165.1 of Actinomycetota bacterium. GTDB lineage: Bacteria > Actinomycetota > Actinomycetes > Propionibacteriales > Nocardioidaceae > JACCXZ01. The sequence continues at coordinate 87,454 of JALZKQ010000109.1, read as the reverse complement.
GAGCTCCACGGTCCCGTCGAAGCGGTGCCGCCCGGCCTCGTGGATCTCGGCCAGCTCGAGGCCGAGCCGACGGGTGTCGGTCAGGGCGTCGTCGTCACCGACCCGGCCGTACACCACCTCCACGCACACGTCGTGCGGGGACAGCTCGCCCAGCGACGCGAAGGCCTGGACCGACACAACGGCACCGACCTCAGGCGAGTCGCCGATCCCGGCGGCCTCGACGTGGTCGATACGCACGTGCGCCCACCCGGCACGCACCCGCGCCTTCCACTGCGCCAGCGCCGCGGCTGCTCCGTGATCCTCGCGCAGCACCGCCGAGGTGTGCGCGGTCGGGACGTACAACTGCTCGACATAGTCGCGCAGCATCCGGGTGGAGAGCACCTTGGGACCCAGCGTCTTGAGCGTGTGACGCACCATCTCCAGCCAGCGCAGCGGCACGCCGCTCTCGTCGTGGTCGTAGAACCGGGCGGTGACCTGCTGCTCCATCAGGTCGTAGAGCGCCTGGCTCTCGATGTCGTCGCGCCGGTCCGGGTCGTCGACGCCGTCAGCCGACGGGATCGCCCAGCCGTTGGAACCGTCGTACCACTCGTCCCACCACCCGTCGAGGATCGACAGGTTGAGGCCGCCGTTGAGCGCGGCCTTCATGCCCGAGGTGCCGCACGCCTCGTACGGGCGCAGCGGGTTGTTCAGCCACACGTCACAGCCCGGGTAGAGGGGTTGGGCCATCGCGATGTCGTAGTCGGGCAGGAACGCGATGCGGTGCCGGACCTCGGGATCGTCGGCGAAGCGCACCATCTCCTGGATCAGCCGCTTGCCGCCCTCGTCGGCCGGGTGCGCCTTGCCGGCGATGACCAGCTGGATCGGCCGCTCAGGATGCAGCAGCAGCGCCCTCAGCCGGTCGGCGTCGCGCAGCATGAGCGTGAGCCGCTTGTACGACGGCACCCGGCGGGCGAAGCCGATCGTGCACACGTCGGGGTCCAGGATGCGCTCGGTCCAGGCCAACTCGGAGGGTGCGGCGCCTCGTTGCAGCCACGACGCGCGCACGCGCCGGCGTACGTCCTCGACGAGCCGCTGACGCAGGTCGCGCTTGATGTCCCACAGCGCGCGCTGGTCGACCCGGTCGACGAAGTCGAACCCGTCGGCGCCCTCACGCTCCGCGAGCTCGATCAGCTCGCGTGCCACCCAGGTGGGGGCGTGCACGCCGTTGGTCACCGAGCCGATCGGCACCTCGGGAGCGTCGAACCCCGACCACAGGCTGCCGAACATGCCGCGGCTGACCTCGCCGTGCAGCAGGCTCACGCCGTTGGCGCGCTGAGCCAGGCGCAGGCCCATGAGTGCCATGTTGAAGACGCCCGGGTCGCCGCTGTCGAAGTTCTCGCCCCCGAGCGCGAGCACCCGCTCGACCGGTACGCCGTCAGCAGCCGCATCACCGCCGAAGTGCTGCTCGACCAGCTCGAAGGGGAAGCGGTCGATGCCGGCGGGCACCGGCGTGTGCGTCGTGAACACGGTCCCCGCGCGGGTGACCTCCAGGGCCGCGTCGAAGGACAGGCCGTGCTCCGTCGTCAGCTCGCGGATGCGCTCCACACCGAGGAACCCGGCGTGCCCCTCGTTGGTGTGGAACACGGTGGGCTCGGGTGTGCGGCTGATCCGCGCGAAGATGCGCAGTGCGCGGACCCCGCCGATGCCGAGCAGCATCTCCTGCAGCAGACGGTGTTCCGCTCCGCCGCCGTAGAGTCGGTCGGTGACGTCGACACCGAGCTCGGCGGCACGCTGCTGATCGGCGTCCAGCAGCAGCAGGGGTACCCGTCCCACCTGGGCGATCCAGATCCGCGCGGTCAGCTGCAGGCCGTCGGGCAGGTCGATCGTGACGTGCGGGACGCTGCCGTCGTGCTCGCGCAGCAAGGTCAGCGGGAGGCCGTCGGGATCGGTGACGGGGTAGCGCTCCCGCTGCCAGCCCTCGCGCGACAGCGACTGGCGGAAGTACCCAGCGCGGTAGAGCAGCCCGACGCCGATGATGGGGACGCCCATGTCGCTGGCGGTCTTGAGGTGGTCGCCGGCCAGGATGCCCAGGCCGCCGGAGTACTGCGGCAGCACGGCGGTGATCCCGAACTCCGGGGAGAAGTACGCAATCGTGTCCGGCAATCCCTCGAGCGCCGACTGCTGGTACCAGCGGGGCCCGGCGAGGTACTGCTCGAGGTCCGCGTGGGCAGCACCCAGGCGCGCCAGGAAGTCCTCGTCGCCAGCGAGCTGCTCCAGGCGCTCACGCGACAGGCCACCGAGCAGGCGTACAGGGTCGTGCCCGGACCGCTCCCAGACGACCGGGTCCGCGGCGGCGAAGAGGTCCTGGGTCGGCGGATGCCAGGACCACCGCAGGTTCGTCACCAGGTCGGCGAGAGCGCTCAGGGCGGGCGGGAGGACTGGGCGGACGGTGAACCGTCGGATGGCACGCACGGCGAAGACGCTACCCGTCCCGTGGCCGGGGCCGGACCACCGCGACACACGACTCACCTACCGACCATGCCGTCGATCGCCTGATTCCCGTTCGCGATCATGGTCTACGGGCTGAGCCCGACGGCCATCTACTTCGTGATCCTCATGGGTGCCGTCCCCTCCATCGCCAACGGCATCATCAGCGGGATCGACGACGTGCCTCCGGCATACCTGCGGGCGGGTCACATGCTCGGGGCGCGTGGCTTCAACCGCTATCGCTACGTGATCCTGCCGGCAGCGTTCCGTCGTACGTGGCCGGCCTCACGCAAGGCTGGGCATTCGCCTGGCGGGGGTTGCTCGCCGGTGAGCTGCTGGTGCAGATCCCGAACGTGCCCGCACTGGGCAGCCAGCTCCATGCGGCGGGTCAGGGCGGACAGGCGGAGAACCTGCTGGCGTTGATGATCGTGATCCTGGTGATCGGCATGGTCGCCGACAACGTGTTCAGCTCGACCGCGCATCGGGTCCGCGTGCGGCGTGGCCTGACCGGCTTCAAGGCGGCCAGGTAGGCGCGCAGGACTGACGCTACGTTGGTCGCCATGGTGACCCGCATCCCGATCATGGACGTCCGGCCCGTCGTCGAGGGTGGTCGGTACCCGGTGAAGGCAGCCGTCGGCGAGCCGTTCACGGTCAGCGCCACCGTCTTCCGCGAGGGCCACGACCAGCTCGGGTGCGGCGTGGTCCTCACCGGTCCCGACGGGCAGGACCGGCCGCTGGTCCGGTTGCTCAAGCACGGTGACCAGCCGGACGAGTACGCCGCCCCCGTACGCCCCGACGAGATGGGACCGTGGGCATTCCGGATCGAGTCGTGGGGCGACCCGTACGCCACCTGGAAGCACGACGCCACCGTCAAGATCGACGCCGGCGTCGACGTCGAGCTGATGCTCACCGAGGGCGCGCTGCTGCTGACCAGGGCCGCCGAGGCCCTGCCACGCGACGCCGCCGTGGACGGACAGACGCTGGCCGACGCGGCGAAGGCACTGGCCGACGACGCCCGGCCGGTCGCAGCACGGCTGGCAGCCGGCGTCAGCGAGGAGGTCGCCGACGTCTTCGCCCGTACGCCGCTGCGCGACATGCTCAGCGCCTCACCTGCGTACCCGATCTTCTGCGACCGGCAGCGCGCGCTTTACGGCTCCTGGTACGAGTTCTTCCCGCGCTCGGAGGGTGCCGTCGCACGCGTCGACGGGACGGTCACGCCTGGGACGCTGCGGACCGCCGCCGAGCGATTGCCGGCCGTGGCGGCGATGGGCTTCGACATCATCTACCTGCCACCGATCCACCCGATCGGCCGGATCAACCGCAAGGGCCGCAACAACACCCTGACGCCCGGCCCGGACGACGTCGGCTCACCATGGGCCATCGGCTCGGCCGAGGGCGGCCACGACGCCGTGCACCCCGATCTGGGCACAATCGAGGACTTCGACGCCTTCGTGGCACGCGCCCACGCGGAGGGGCTCGAGGTCGCCCTCGACCTGGCCCTGCAGTGCGCGCCGGACCATCCCTGGGTCACGACGCAGCCCGAGTGGTTCAGCACCCGGGCCGACGGTTCCATCGCGTACGCGGAGAACCCGCCGAAGAAGTACCAGGACATCTACCCGGTCAACTTCGACAACGACCCCGAGGGCATCTACGCGGAGGTGCTGCGGATCGTGCAGCACTGGATGGACCACGGCGTACGGGTCTTCCGCGTCGACAACCCGCACACCAAGCCGGTCATGTTCTGGGAGCGGCTGTTCGCCGAGATCCGCGCGAGCGACCCCGACGTGGTGTTCCTGTCCGAGGCGTTCACCAAGCCCGCCATGATGCGGGGGCTCGCGACGATCGGCTTCCACCAGAGCTACACCTACTTCACCTGGCGCAACACTGCCAGGGAGCTGCGCGAGTACGTCACCGAGGTGGCCCACGAGACCGCGCACGTCCTGCGACCCAACTTCTTCGTCAACACCCCTGACATCCTGCCCGCCTACCTCCAGCACGGCGGACCGGCGGCATTCAAGGTCCGGGCCACCGTCGCCGCTCTCACCTGCCCGAGCTGGGGCGTGTACGCGGGCTTCGAGCTGTACGAGCACGTGGCCCTGCGCCCTGGTGGCGAGGAATACTTGGACTCCGAGAAGTTCCAGATTCGGGTGCGAGACTGGGACCGGATCACCGAGGAGGGATGGTCGCTCGCGCCGTACCTGACCCGGCTCAACGAGCTGCGGCGCGCGCACCCTGCCCTGCAGGAGCTGCGCAACGTCACGTTTCACGCCAGCGACAACGAGAACGTCCTGTGCTGGTCCAAGCGGGCGGTGACCGACGGGCAGGAGGACCTGCTGATCGTGGTGGTCAACCTCGACCCGCACGCAGCACAGCAGACGATTGTGCACCTGGACATGCCCGCGCTCGGCCTGGATTGGCACGACCGCGTCAACGTCCACGACGAGCTGACCGGCCAGACGTGGACGTGGGGCGAGCACAACTACGTCCGACTCGACCCGATCGTGGCGCCGGCGCACGTGCTGAGCGTGCGCAGGCCGCCCGCGTGAGCGGCCAGGGCGACAGTCAGGTCGCTGCGATCGTGCCCTCCGCGGTCTGCACGGCCAGGCCATCCTCGACCGCAAAGGCGAGGGCACGGTCGAATCGTTCTTTCTCCCAGTACTCGGCGCCGAGTAGTCTGCCCAGGTCGTCGGGCGTCTGAGCCCCGTTGACCTCCAGTGCGCGCACTATCTGCCCCATCTCATGAAAGATGTGCCGGTCGCGCGGCCGTTCGCTGCTTGCTCTCGGGGGTGGCATTGGCATGGGGCTCTCCTCCTGGTCGAGGGTTTCTCGCTGGCGGGCGGGTGCTGCGGCGGGCTGACACTCACCTCGACGCAGACTCCTTCTCCTGCCCTGACCTGGGCGCGTCGTCGTCTTCTGCGGTGAGCGGCCGGGCGATGTCCTCGAGGGTCTTCTGTTCAGCGTGAACACCCAGGAAAATCGCGACGACGCCGCCCGCGATCATCAGTGCCGCCCCCACGAAGTAGCCCGGCGCGATGCCGGAGATGTCCCCGCTGGCGGAGGCATTCTCGATGAGGCTGCCGAAGTACAACGGCCCGGCGATACCTCCGGCGGCGGTCCCGACGGCGTAGAAGAACGCGATGCACAATGCGCGCGTCTCCATCGGGAACACCTCGCTCGCGGTGAGATACGCCGCACTTGCCCCGGCCGAGGCGAAGAAGAAGATGACCATGCCCATGGCCGTCAGGGTGAACGCGTTGAAGGAGCCGAGGTAGAAGCCGGCTATCGCGAGCAGCACACCTGAGGTGATGTAGGTGCCGGAGATCATCTTCACGCGCCCGACCGAGTCGAACAAGGTCGACAGCAACAGTGCGCCGGCGAAATTGCTCATCGCGAAGGCAGCGATGTAGTAGCCGGTCTGTTCGACGCCCAGGAACGTCCCGAGGGCATCCCCGTAGGTGAAGAAGAAGGCGTTGTAAAGAAACGCTTGGCCGATGAACATCGACAGACACAGAACTGTGCGCTTGGGATACATCGTGAACACGGTCTTGGCGATCAGCGGCAGCCCGATCGTCTTGCGTTGCCGGATCGTGATCGTCTTGCTCACGCTCGGCAGCTCCCTGCCGAGGTCCTCCTCGACCTTGTGCTCGATGTCGGCGACGATCTGGGCGCCTTCCTCGTCACGTCCGTGGATGTACAGCCAGCGCGGGCTCTCGGGCACGTACTTGCGGATGAACAGCACGCCAACGGCGAGGATCGCACCGAGACCGAAGGCCAGCCTCCAGCCGACGTCCTCTGGGACCTTGGTGGGATCCAGGAGGGGGATCGTGAGCAGCGCGCCGGCGCCGGCACCGATCCAGAACGATCCGTTGATGGCGATGTCGCAGCGACCGCGGTACTTGGCGGGGATCAGCTCGTCGATTGCTGAGTTGATCGCGGCGTACTCGCCACCGATGCCGGCCCCGGTCAGGAAGCGGCAGGCGAAGTACCAGGTCGGGTTCATCGAGAACGCCGTGAGCACGGTGGCGACGGTATAGACGGCCAGCGTGATCATGAACAGCTTCTTGCGCCCGAACCGATCGGTCAGCTGGCCGAAGAACAGCGCCCCGATACAGGCCCCCGCGACGTAGACGGCACCGGCCAAGCCGATGTCGTAGCTGGAGAGTCCCAGGCCGGTGCTCTCCGGCTTCAGGGCCTCCGACATCGACCCGACAATGGTGACCTCGAGGCCGTCCAGGATCCAGACTCCCCCGAGGCCCAGCACGATGAGCCAGTGCCAGCTGGCCCAAGGCAACCGATCCATACGTGCCGGAATGTCCGTGGTGATTCGACCAGTTTCGATTCCCGATGCCATGTGGTGCGTCTCCATCCTGCTCACCAGCGAGTGCGGTGCCGAGTTCCCACCGTCGATCGAATGTACCGGCCCGGCGACGAAACGCTCAGTGCCGAAGCCTGGCTGACGGTAGTCCTCGAGGGCGGGTAGGGCAACCATTTCGAGAGGGCTTCTTGCTACCCCAGGACGCTCTCGACGATGGATGGCGTCCACCCCCGCGCGACGTCGCGTCCGAATCGGCAACCCCGGGGTTCGCATCGACCGGCAAGGTCGGCTTGACTGGACGTCATGGACCTCGACACCCCTGACTGGTTCAAGCGTGCCGTGTTCTACGAGGTGCTCATCCGCTCGTTCCGAGACTCCGACGGCGACGGCGTGGGCGACCTGGAGGGGCTCACCGAGAAGCTGGACTACCTGCAATGGCTGGGAGTCGACTGCCTCTGGCTGCCGCCGTTCTTCCCGTCACCGCTTCGCGACGGCGGGTACGACGTGGCGCACTACACCGAGGTCGCGTACGACATCGGGACCATCGAGCAGTTCAAGGTGCTCCTCGACGCCGCCCACGAGCGCGGCATGCGCGTGATCATCGATTTCGTCATGAACCACACGTCGGACTCGCATCCGTGGTTCCAGGCCTCGCGTACCGATCCAGAGGGCCCGTACGGCGACTTCTTCGTGTGGTCGGACACCGACGACCTCTACCAGGACGCGCGCATCATCTTCGTCGACACGGAGAGCTCGAACTGGACATGGGACCCGGTGCGCGGACAGTACTTTTGGCACCGCTTCTACGGCCACCAGCCGGACCTCAACTACGACAACCTCGCGGTGCACGAAGCGATGTTTGAGGCGCTGGCGTTCTGGCTCGACCTGGGCGTCGACGGGTTCCGCCTGGACGCGGTGCCGTACCTGTACGAGCGCGAGGGCGGAGACGGGGAGAACCTGCCCGAGACGCACGCCTTCTTGCGGAAGGTCCGTCGGTGGGTGGACACGACCTACCCGGGCCGGGTGCTGCTCGCCGAGGCCAATCAGTGGCCCAGCGATGTCGTCGACTACTTCGGCGACTTCGAAGCGGGTGGGGACGAGTGCCACATGTGCTTCCACTTTCCGGTGATGCCTCGGTTGTTCATGGCGGTGCGCCGCGAGTCGCGCTACCCGATCTCGGAGATCCTGGCGCAGACACCGGCCATCCCCGAGCACTGCCAGTGGGGCATCTTCCTTCGCAACCATGACGAGCTGACGCTGGAGATGGTCACCGACGAGGACCGCGACTACATGTGGGGCGAGTACGCCAAGGACCCGCGCATGAAGGCGAACATCGGCATTCGTCGGCGGCTCGCCCCCCTGCTGGACAACGACATCAATCAGATGGAGCTGTTCACCGCCATGCTGCTGAGCCTGCCGGGCTCGCCGGTCCTCTACTACGGCGACGAGATCGGCATGGGTGACAACATCTGGCTCGGCGACCGGGACGGCGTCCGCACGCCGATGCAGTGGACCCCTGATCGCAACGCCGGTTTCTCCTCGGCGACGCCGGGCAAGCTCTCGCTGCCACCGGTCATGGACCCCGTCTTCGGCTACCAGGCCGTCAACGTCGAGGCAGAGCTGGAGAGCAGCTCCTCACTGCTGCACTGGACGCGGCGGATGATCCACATCCGCAAGCAGCACGCGGCTCTCGGCATGGGTTCGTTCACCGACCTCGGTGGCTCCAACCCGGCGGTGCTCGCCTACCTGCGCGAGCACGGCGACGACGCCATGCTGTGCGTCAACAACCTCTCCCGCTTCCCGCAGCCGGTCGAGCTCGACCTGCGTGCCTTTGAGGGGGTGCACCCGATCGAGACGCTCGGTGGGGCCCCCTTCCCGGCGATCGGGCAGCTGCCGTACCTGTTGACCCTGTCCGGGCACGGCTTCTACTGGTTCCGGCTGCCCCAGGTCCCCCCGACCGAGACCGGGTCCGCGTGAGCACTCCGCCAGAGCAGCTCGACGCTGCCGAGGCACTCCTGGGGTACGTGCAGCAGCAGCGCTGGTTCGCCGGCAGGGGTGGGCGCTGCGAGCTGGTCGCCACCGAGGTGCTGGCCTGGGTCGGGGACGACGCCGACCGGCCACGGGTGCGGGTCGAGCTGGTGACGATCAGCACCGACGGTCGGCCGCAGCTGTACCAGATCCCGGTGAGTCACTACACCACCCAGCAGGAACACCTGGCCCACGCCCTCATGTGCCTGGTGACCGACCCGGGAAGCGACGAGATCCACTACGTGTACGACGCGCTGCGCGACCGTGTCGCGATCGCCCGGTTGCTGCAGGGATTCGTGTCGACGACTCCGCCCCTGGGCGACCTCTCGTACCAGACGCTCGGAGAGCCGGCGCTGGACCCCGACGGCCCGACCCTCATGATCACCGGCGAGCAGAGCAACACGTCCCTGATCGTCGGCGACGACCTGATCCTCAAGATTTTCCGCAAGCTGGACTCCGGTCGCAACCCCGACATCGAGGTGCACGCAGCACTCACCGGCGCCGGCGCCCCCGGCATCGCCGCCCTGCAGGGGTGGATCACCGGTCGTACGGCCACCGGCTCGTACGACCTGGCGATGCTGCAGGACTTTCTGCGCTCGGGCAGCGACGGCTGGGAGTACGCCCGCACGAGCGTGCGTGGGCTGCTCATGGACCCCGACCTCGACCCGGAGCACGTCGGGCTGGCCGGCGGCGACTTCGCGTCGGAGTCCGAGCGACTCGGGGCGGTCACCGCAGAGCTGCACGCGGCGATGCGCAGCGTCCTGCCCACCGCGATCTGGGGACCTGACGAGCTGCAGACGCTGCGGACGCGGCTCACCCACCGACTGGACGAGGCCATCGCTGCCGCTCCCGATCTGGGCCCGCACCGCGACGCGATCGCCGCGTCGTACGACCTGCTCGGCACCGACGTGGCGGGTACGCAGGTGCAGCGGGTGCACGGCGACCTGCACCTCGGCCAGACGCTGCGCACCGTGACCGGCTGGGTCGTGCTCGACTTCGAGGGCGAGCCGGCCAAGCCGCTGGCCGAGCGCACGGCGCTGGACTCACCGTGGCGCGACGTGGCCGGGATGCTGCGCTCGTTCGACTACGCGGCCAGCTCGGTGGTGACGCCGCAGCTCGCGGAGGAGGTCCAGGCGCGGGGCATGACGGCCTGGGCGGCCCGAAACCGCGAGGCGTTCCTGCACGGGTACGGCGTCTCCACCGGCCAGAGCGAGGCCCACGACCCCGACTCGCGTGCCGCACTGCTCACCGCGTACGAGCTCGACAAGGCCGTCTACGAGGTGGTGTACGAGACGCGCAACCGCCCCGGCTGGGTCGACATCCCGATGGCCGCGGTGCGTCGACTGGCGTCTGCGGGCTGAGCCTCGCTGCGGGGCCATCGTGACCACCCCGACATCAGCCGTCACCGCAGTCGCCGTCGCCGACCCGTCAGCCGGACTCGACGAGCTCACCCTCGTACCACAGGCCCACCCGATGCTGGCCTGGCTGCGTGGCGTGCCCGGAGGTGCACCATCCCTGAGCAGACCTGGCAGGCTGTTGGGCATGACCGGACACAAGGCCGTCGACTGCTGGCTCACCGACATGGACGGGGTGCTGCTCCGCGAGGACCGGGCGATCTCAGGCGCCGCGGAGTTCATTGCCGCCCTGCTGAAACACGATCGTCGGTTCCTGGTCCTGACCAACAACTCGATCTACACCCCGCGCGACCTTCGGGCTCGGTTGCTCGCCAGTGGCCTCGACGTCCCCGAGAGCGCCATCTGGACCTCGGCCTTGGCCACCGCGCAGTTCCTCGCCGACCAGGACGCCGGCAACACCGCCTACGTCATCGGCGAGTCCGGACTGACCACCGCACTGCACGAGGTGGGCTTCGTGATCACCGAGCGAGAGCCGGACTACGTGGTGCTCGGGGAGACGCGGACGTACTCCTTCGAGGCCATCACCACGGCGATCCGGCTGATCGAGCGCGGGGCACGTTTCATCGCCACCAATCCCGACGCGACCGGACCCTCCCCCAACGGCTCGCTGCCGGCCACCGGATCGGTGGCCGCGCTGATCACCCGGGCGACCCAGCGCGAGCCGTACTTCATCGGTAAGCCCAACCCTCTGATGATGCGCTCGGCGCTGAACCAGATCGAGGCACACTCGGAGTCGACGCTGATGGTCGGGGACCGGATGGACACCGACGTCATCGCGGGGATCGAGGCGGGCCTGCGGACGGTTCTCGTGCTCAGCGGGTCCACCGCCGCTGCCGACGTCAATCGGTTCCCGTACCGGCCCACCCGTGTCGCCGACTCCGTGGCCGACCTCGTCGACACCGTGGCCGAGCTCGCCTGACGCGGCCCCCGGGTCCCCGGGCGCGCGTGGCGCAGGTCCCCTGGGCGCGAGTGGCGCAGTCGGGGCCCGTCCGCGCGCGCGAACTCCCCCTTTCGCGCCATTCGCGATCCATCAGGCGCCACTCGGGGCTCGAGGGGCGGCGAGCGGCTGCGAACCGCCACGCCACGCCATCCGCCCCGCCACGCCATGTCATCCGGCCACAAGGGGGTCAGAAGAGTGCAGGTGCAAGACTGCCCGCATGACTCGCACCGAGACCCTCGATCCGCGTCTGCTCGAACGACTGGCCGCGGGCGGCCACCACGACCCGCACTCCGTGCTGGGGCCCCACCTGGACGGTGGCTCGCTCCTCATCAGGGTGCTCCGACCGCTGGCGGCCTCGGTCCAGGTCGAGCACGCCGGAGGCGTGGTGGACCTGCAGCACGTGCACGCCGGCGTGTGGTCTGGCCGCATCGGCGTCGACGAGGTCGTGGACTACCGGCTGCTGGTCACCTACGACGACGGCGTCGCGCACCGCGTCGACGACCCGTACCGCTACCTGCCGACCCTGGGTGAGATGGACCAGCACCTGGTCTCCGAAGGGCGGCACGAACAGCTGTGGCAGGTGCTGGGCGCCCACGTGCGCCGCTACGACCACCCGACCGTCTCGTCCACCGACGAAACGAACCACGGGGCCACCGACGGGGCAGGCGACGGAGTCACCGGCACGTCGTTCGCCGTCTGGGCGCCGAACGCCCGCGGCGTCCGCATTGTCGGTGACTTCAACAGCTGGAACGGCTCGGCACACCCGATGCGCAGCCTCGGCTCCACCGGGGTCTGGGAGCTGTTCGTGCCGGACGTGGGCGACGGGACGCTCTACAAGTACGAGATCCTGGGGGCCGACACGACCTGGCGTCAGAAGGCCGACCCGATGGCCCAGGCCACCCAGGTGCCTCCGCAGACCGCGTCGCGCGTTTACACCAGTGACTACACCTGGCAGGACGACGCGTGGATCGCCGCACGCGCCGAGGGCGGTTGGCACGAGCGTCCGATGAGCATCTACGAGCTCCACCTCGGCTCGTGGAGGCAGGGCCGCTCCTACCGCGACCTGGCCGACGAGCTGGTCGCCTACATCGCCGACATGGGGTTCACGCACGTGGAGTTCCTGCCGGTGGCCGAGCACCCCTTCGGCGGGTCGTGGGGCTACCAGGTGTCGGGCTACTACGCCCCCAGCGCCCGGTTCGGCGATCCCGACGACCTGAGGTTCATGATCGACGCGCTGCACCAGGCGGGGATCGGCGTCATCGTCGACTGGGTGCCCGCGCACTTCCCGAAGGACGAGTGGTCACTGGGGCGCTTCGACGGCACGGCGTTGTACGAGCACCCGGATCCCCAGCGCGGTGAGCACACCGAGTGGGGCACGTACATCTTCGACTTCGGTCGCCGTGAGGTCCGCAACTTCCTGGTCGCCAACGCGGTGTTCTGGCTCGAGCAGTTCCACGTCGACGCCCTGCGGGTGGACGCGGTCGCCTCGATGATCTACCTCGACTACGCCCGCGAGGACGGGCAGTGGACCCCCAACGAGTACGGCGGGCACGAGAACCTCGAGGCCGTGGAGTTCCTCAAGGAGGCCAACGCAACCTGCTTCCGCCGGGTCCCAGGGATCACCATGATCGCCGAGGAGTCGACGTCCTGGCCGGGTGTCACCCGCGCGACACACCTGGGCGGCCTGGGCTTCGGGTTCAAGTGGAACATGGGGTGGATGCACGACACGCTGGACTACATCGGCCACGACCCGGTACACCGGCAGTACCACCACCACGAGATGACCTTCTCGATGATGTACGCGTACTCGGAGAACTTCGTGCTGCCGCTGTCGCACGACGAGGTGGTGCACGGCAAGGGCTCGCTGCTGCGCAAGATCCCCGGCGACCGCTGGCGACAGCTCGCGACGCTGCGCGCGTACCTCGCCTTCATGTGGGCGCACCCCGGCAAGCAGCTGCTGTTCATGGGCGGCGAGCTCGGCCAGGAGTCCGAGTGGTCCGAGGAACGCTCGCTGGACTGGTGGCTGCTCGACAACCCGGACAACAAGGGGCTGCACGACCTAGTGCGGGACGTGAACCATGTGTACGCCGAGCAGCCGGCCCTGTGGTCGCTGGACACCGATGCCAGTGGGTTCGAGTGGATCGACGCCAACGACGCGGCGAGCAACGTGCTGAGCTTCCTGCGCCGCGGCGCGGACGGGTCGGTCCTGGCCTGCGTGTCGAACTTCTCGGCGACCGCGTACGAGAGCTACCGGATCGGCCTGCCCACCGCTGGGGCCTGGAGCGAGGTGGTCAACTCCGACGCCGACACCTACGGCGGCTCAGGGGTGGGCAACCTCGGCGCGGTCACCGCGCACCGGGAGTCCTGGCACGGCCAGCCGGCCTCCGCCACGCTGCGGGTGCCGCCGCTGGCCACCGTCTGGCTCACCGGGCCCCCCACCTGATCCGGGCCGCCCCGGCCTGTCGCCCGAGGGGGTCCCCTGCGGCGGAGCTATCGGCACGGGGACCCCAGCGCGCATCGCGAGCCGGTGTGATCCTCCCCGGAGTCGCTGTCCCCGGTGTGCAGCGACCGGGCGACGTGGATGCACGGATCGCTGGCTAGGGTGGCCGAGTGGGAGTGTCCGAGCAACCGACGCTTCACGACGGCGACGTCGTCCTGCGGCCCTGGCGCGACGGGGACGTCGATCCGGCCCGGCTCGGTCACGACGAGGACATCGCACGCGCGTTCGGGTCGACCGACGTCATCCCCTCGCGGGAGCGGCAGCAGCAGGCCGTCGACGACTGGCGCCGCGCCTACGCGGACGACCGCCGAGCCGTCAGTTTCGTGGTGGAGCGCGACGGGCGGATCGCCGGCACCGTCGAGATCCGGGTGGAAGACCGACGTGGGCACCTGTCCTGGGTGTTGTACGCCGGACACCGCGGCCGCGGGACGGCGACGCGTGCGGTGCGACTCCTGGTCGCCTACGCCTTCGAGGCGCTCGAGCTGCACCGGGTCGAGGCGTACATCGACCCCGAGAACGTACGTTCGCTGCGGGTCGCCTCGCGTGCCGGCCTCCGGCGGGAGGGGATCGTGCGCGGGCGCGAGGAACGTCACGGCCGGCCACGTGACGACGTGCTGGTGGCCCGGCTCGCCGACGACCCCGACGCACAGACGCGCGACGGGTTCATCGCGATGCTCAACGCCGGCCTGCCGACCAAGCGGCTGATCTGCCAGGGCGTGCTGCACGACCGCGACTACCGCGTCCTGCTTTGCGAGCTGACGTACAAGCGGGAGTGGGACCTGCCCGGTGGCGTGGTCGAGCGGCACGAGTCGCCGGCGACCGGGCTGCAACGGGAGCTGGCAGAGGAGCTCGGAGTCGCGCTGCTGCCCGGCGGCCTGGTCACCGTCAACTGGCTGCCGGCCTGGCGTGGCTGGGACGATGCCTGCGTGTTCGTGTTCGACCTCGGCGTGGTCGACGCCGCACTCGTCGAGGACATGACGTTGCAGCCGACGGAGATCCTCGCGGTGCACTGGTGCACGCCGCAGCAGGTCGCCGAGCACGCGGCCGCGGCTACCGCCCGTCTGCTGGACCGACTAGCGGACGAGACCGAGGTCGGGACCTACCTGGAGAACTCGGTGGACAGGCCCGGCGCACCACGGACCTAGAATCGCCAGCGTCATGTGGGTCGCAGCGCTCGTCCTCGTCCTCGGTCTGGGCGTTGCCCTCACCCCCGGACCCTCCATGGCGCTCACGTGCGCCAACACGCTGCGCGCAGGCAGGGGTGCGGGTACGGCGACGGCGCTGGCCGCCACGACCGCCGACTTGACCATCGCCGTCCTGGTCGTCACCGTCCTGATGGGGATCGCCGATCAGCTGCGCGCCTTCATCGGTGTGATCGGAGCCGTTCTGGTGTTCGGGCTTGCGCTCGACGCGATCGCCGTTTCCCGGCGGGCCGATCCGGCCCCCCGGGGCACGGCCACCCGTCCACGATTCGCTCGCGCCTTCGTGCTCGAGCTCACGCAGGCGCCGGCTCTGCTGTTCGGAGTCACCGCTGTCGGGCCGGTGGTCACCCACCAGCTGGTACGCAACGACGGCTGGTGGCCCTGGGCGCTGGTCGGGCTGCTCGGTGCCGGTCTGCTCGTGTCGCGGTTGCTCCTGGTCAGCCGGGTCGCCGACAGCCGCCGCCCGCTGGCACGCGGCCCGTACCAGGGGCTGTGCCGGGTGGCGGGCTTCGCACTGATCGGGGCCTCGGTCGCCATGCTGGCCTGGCTGGCTCCCCTCGCCCTCGACCTGGGCTGACGCGGGGCTACGACGGACGACACCCCAGCAGCCCGACGTCGGCCTTGCGGCGCAGGACGCGCAGCGCCGCCTCGTCGACCCGACGGCGCAGGCGCGGGCTCCGCCGGGCACGGTCGACAACTGCCTGCACCATCTCGGCGGCCTGGGAGGCGACTACCGTGAGCACCACGTCGCCGCCGGCGGCGACGAAGCGCACGGCACGTCGTCCCACCGCGACGTCCTGGACACCCGTGGCGACGCCCACGTCGTCGCTGATCACCAAGCCGTCGAACCCGAGGTCCCCGCGCAGCATGGTGCCGATCACGAACGGTGAGAAGGTGGCGATGGAGTCGGGGTCCAGCCGGGTGTAGCGGGCCGTGGACATCATCACGTACGGCGTCCCGGCCGCGATCCCCGACCGGAACGGAGCCAGCAGCGGGTCCTCGCGCCGGGTCAGCTCGTCGATGACACCGGAGGTGTCGTCGGTGTTGCCGCTGGCGCGACCCAGGCCGGGAAAGTGCTTGACGGTCGTGCCGACCCCGGCGGCCACGCTGCCCCGGACGAACGCGGCCACCTTGGCGGCGACCGGACGCGGCGAACCGGCGAACTCACGGTCGAACTGTCCGATCGGTGCGTTCGCCCGACCCGGGGGCACCACGTCGGCCACGGGTGACAGGTTGAGCGTGGCACCGGCTGAGCGCAGCTGGCGAGCCCATCGCGACGACGCCCGCCGCAGGCGCGCGTCCGACCAGCCACCCTGCACGCTGGCGGTGGGCATCGCATCGAAGCCCGGGCCCTGGAGCACCTGGACCTGCCCACCCTCCTGGTCCACGGCGACCTCCAGTCCGATCGTCCCACCCGGCCCGCGAGGCACCAGGTCGCCCAGCTCGTCGACGAGCGCCCGCGTCGTCTGCACGCCCGACTCCGAGCGACCGGTGAGGATCACGGCACCTACCCCGAGCTCGCCTACGGCGCCGGCCACCACCGAATCGGGCCCGGATGCATCCGCCGGGACACCGATCATGAGCAGCTGCGCGGCACGCCCGGCAAGGGTCAGATCGTTCAGGGTGGCCTCGACACAGTCAGGCTCGGGCGGTGCGGGCGGCTTGTGCGCACGGGGGCGTGGCGGCTGCGATGCGGGGGGATCGTCGGTGGGCGTCGGTTCCGGTGCGCTCGGTTCCGGTGCGCTCGGGGTGGCATCCGGCGTGGACCCGGCGCTCGCCCCGCTGTCCTGCGGCTCCGACGCCGTGCACGACGACAGCGTGACGGTCACCAGGACCGCCACCGTACGGCGGATGCGCCGCCTGGGGTTGCGGCGGATCAGAACAGCGCCATCGACAGGTTGCGCCGCGCGACCCCGACGCGTGTGTCGTCGGTGCCGACGACCTCGAACAGCTGCAGCAGGTGGGTTCGCACCCGATCGCGCTCGTCGGCTGAGGTCCGACGCACCGTGTCGATGAGACGGCCGAAGGCATCTTCGACATGCCCCTCGGCGACGTCGACGTCGGCGGCGAGAAGCTGGGCGTCGACGTCGCCGGGCGCTGCATCTGCCGCGGCGCGCGCCGTCTGGGGGTCGGCACCTGAGGTCCGGCGCATCAGCTTGACCCCGGCAAGCCGCTCGGTGGCCTCGCGATCGCTCGGGTTGGCGGCGATCAGGCCCTCGTAGGCGGTGATCGCGGCATCGATGTCCCCGGCACCCAGAGCGGCATCGGCTGCGGCGAACCGGGGGTCGTCACCGACCTCGGCGTCCTCGGCGGCCGGCTGCGGGGCAACAGTACGGGGCGCGGCCCGACCGGTGACGCCGTTCGTCACCGCTGCCTTCAGGAGCTGGTCGAGCACGCCGCGCAGCACGGTCTCGTCCTGCGACGGCGGGACCTGGGCGATTGGCTGGCCACCGAGCAGGGCGACCACGAAGGGCACTCCCTCGGCACCGACCGCCGCAGCGACCTGCGGGACCGCATCCACGTCGACGCGCGCGAGCAGGAACTTGCCTGCGTAGGCGTCGCTCAGGCGTGTCAGCACCTCGTTGAGGGAGACGCTGGTCGGTGCCCGTGGCGACCACAGGGACAGCAGCACGAGGTGTTGTACGGAGGCTTCGGCAATCTCGGCGACAGCGTCCGGCGAGGTCACGTCGATGACGTACGTCCCGCCCGCGCCTTTGGTCGCGCCGCCGCCACGTCCACCCGCGGGAGCAGCGAGTGAGGAGAGGTCGAAGGCGCCCGGACGCGAAAACTGCGGAGTGCTCATGGGCTCATTCTTACCCATCCGAGCGGTGGCCGGAGGCGGCGGGTGCCCGCCGTCAGGACGTCGGGTCAGTTGGAGCCGAATCAGAACTGGGCAGGTTCGCGGTACTCGCCCCACTCGGCCCGTAGCGCATCGCAGATCTCGCCCAGGCTCGCTTCGGCGCGCACGGCGTCCATCATCACCGGGACCATGTTGGCGTCGGTGCGCGCGACCTCGACGAGACGTCGGAGGGCGTAGTCGACGCTGGTCTGCTCGCGCGCAGCGCGCCGCTGGCCGAGTAGCGCGTTCTGCTCGGTCTCGACCTCGTGGGAGACCCGCAGGATCTCCAGGTCGTCGGTGACGCTGGACGCGTGGCAGTTGACTCCGACGATCTTCTTGTCCCCCTTCTCCAGCGCGATCTGATAGACGAAGGCTGCCTCGGCGATCTCGGACATGAACCAGCCGTCCTCGATGCCGCGCAGAATGCCCGAGGTCATCGGACCAATGGGGTGCTCGTGGCGGGTCTTGCCGATCGCCGGTGTCTCCTCGCCGGCGAAGGAGAGGACCCGGGCGAAGATCGCCTCCGCCTCGGCCTCCATCTGGTCGGTGAGCGCCTCGACGTACCACGAGCCACCGAGCGGATCGGCCACGTTGGCGATGCCGGTCTCCTCCATCAGCACCTGCTGCGTGCGCAACGCAATCTCAGCGGCACGCTCGCTGGGCAGGGCGAGCGTCTCGTCCAGCGCGTTGGTGTGCAGCGAGTTGGTGCCGCCGAGGACCGCCGACAGAGCCTCGACCGCGGTGCGCACGACGTTGTTGTACGGCTGCTGCGCGGTCAGCGACACGCCCGCGGTCTGGGTGTGGAAGCGCAGCCACTGCGCCTTGTCCGTCTGCGCACCGTAGACGTCGCGCAGCCAGCGTGCCCAGATCCGGCGGGCGGCGCGGAACTTCGCGATCTCCTCGAAGAAGTCGACGTGGGCGTCGAAGAAGAACGACAGCCCGGGCGCGAACACGTCGACGTCCAGGCCGCGGGAGAGGCCGAGCTCGACGTAGGCGAAACCGTCGGCCAACGTGTACGCCAACTCCTGTGCAGCCGTGGATCCGGCCTCGCGGATGTGGTAGCCGGACACCGACAGTGGCTTGTAGTCAGGGATCCGCTCGGCGCAGTACTCCATCAGGTCGCCGATGAGCCGCAGGTGTGGTTCGGGGCCGAACAGCCACTCCTTCTGCGCGATGTACTCCTTGAAGATGTCGGTCTGGAGCGTGCCGTTGAGCGTGCCGACGTCGACCCCCTGGCGCTCGGCGGCGACGAGGTACATGCAGAACACCGGCACCGC
Organism: Actinomycetota bacterium; assembly: GCA_030859165.1. Lineage (GTDB taxonomy): Bacteria > Actinomycetota > Actinomycetes > Propionibacteriales > Nocardioidaceae > JACCXZ01. The sequence goes on along the minus strand of JALZKQ010000109.1, from coordinate 68,472 downwards.
CGGGCCGGAGATCGTCATCGACGTGGTCACATCGCCGAGCGGGATGCCGCTGAACAACGTCTCCATGTCGGCCGCGGTGTCGATGGCCACCCCGCAGTGCCCCACCTCGCCGAGTGCCTTCGGGTCGTCGGAGTCCCGTCCCATCAGCGTCGGCATGTCGAAGGCCACCGACAGGCCACCGCCGCCGTTGCGCAAGATCGTCTTGTACCGCTCGTTGGTCTGCACCGCGTTGCCGAAGCCGGCGAACTGGCGGATGGTCCACGTCCTGCCTCGGTAGCCGGTGGCGTACAGACCGCGGGTGAAGGGGTACTCCCCCGGCCAGCCGATCCGCTCGAATCCGGGCGGCTCGGTGCCCGGTTCGGGGCCGTACGCCGGCGCCACGGTGGATCCGGACAGCGTGCTGAAGTCGGTGGTACGTACCTGCCCCTGGCTGCGCGCCGCGTCGTAGCGCGACTGCCAGCGGGCTCGTCCGTTCGGGATGCCTGCGTCGGACGGGGTCGCTGCGTCAGGACTCATGGCACCGATAGTAGGGCGTCCAACTATCTGCGGCCAAGCAATGGCTCCTCAGAAGTCCCCGGCACCGCGGCGGACCGGGCGCAGCAGCTCGGTGAGCTGGCCCAGCGCCTGCTCGTCGAGCGCGTCGAGACCGAAGTCGGCTGCCACCAGGTCCGCTGTGGCCGCCTCGACCACGGCCCGCCCCGACGTGGTGAGGCTCGCCAGCACGGCCCTGCCGTCCGACGGGTGTGCGTCCCGGCGAACGAAACCGGCTGCTTCCAGGCGTTGCACGATAGACGTGATCGACGTGGGGTGCACCTGCAGGCGCTCGCCCATCTTGCCCAGCGGGAGCGAGCCGCGGGAGCTGAAGGTCAGCAGTACGAGCGCCTCGTACCGGGCAAAGGTCAGGCCGTGCGGTTTCAGTACCTCGTCGAGGTGGCCGATCACCAGCTGCTGCACCCGCATCACCGATGTGACGGCGCGCATCTGTTCGACTGCCGGCCACCTGCTCGACCAGTGCCGGGCCGCCTCCTCGATCGGATCGAAGGGCAGCGGGTACGAAGCCATGGTCCGGAGACTAAGTGAGCCGGCCGGCGATCGGCTCAGATCGCCTCGATCAGCGTGTCGGCGGCGCGGAACGGATCGATGTCGCCCGCGAGCACCCGATCGGCGAGCCCGTCGAGCCGTTCGTCCCCGGACAGGTGCGAGAAGCGGGCCCGTACCGCGGTCACGGCGATCGTCTCGATCTCGTGCCGGGCACGGAGCCGGCGACGCACGCCCAGCTCGCCGGAGCTCTGCATCCACACGCGGTGCGCCTGAATCTGCTCGGCGACGTCGTCGATCCCCTCGCCCTTGACCGCGACGGTCTTCACGATCGGTTGCCGCCAGGCGCCCTGACCGGTCGTTGCCAACGCGAGCATCGAGCGCAGCTCACGGCGGGTCTGGTCCGCGCCGTCGCGGTCGGCCTTGTTGATCACGAAAACGTCGCCCACCTCGAGGATGCCCGCCTTGGCGGCCTGGATGCCGTCGCCCATCCCCGGTGCGAGCAGCACCATCGTGGTGTCGGCCTGCCCCGCGACCTCGATCTCGGACTGGCCCACGCCGACCGTCTCGACGAGGATCACATCGAAGCCGGCCGCGTCCAGCACCCGCAGCGCCTGTGGGGTGGCCCAGGCCAGCCCGCCGAGGTGTCCGCGGGTGGCCATTGAGCGGATGTAGACGTCCCGGTCGGTTGCGTGGTCCTGCATGCGCACGCGATCACCGAGCAGGGCGCCTCCGGAGAACGGTGAGGACGGGTCGACGGCCAGCACACCCACCCGCTTGCCCTGATCACGCAGGGCGCCCACCAGTGCCGAGGTCGACGTGGACTTGCCGACCCCCGGCGACCCGGTGATGCCCACCACGTGGGCGTTGCCGGTGTGCGGGGTCAGCAGCGCGGCCACCTCGCGCAGCAGCGGTGAGGCGTCCTCCACGAGGGAGATCAGCCGCCCCACCGAGCGGGCGTCCCGGGCGCGCGCCCGGGTGACGAGCTCGGGCACCGAGGGCGAGCGTCGATTCACCGACCGGGGACGCGCACGACCAGGGCGTCGCCTTGACCACCACCGCCGCACAGCGCGGCAGCACCCACCCCGCCGCCGCGGCGCTGCAGCTCGAGCGCGAGGTGGAGCACGATGCGCGCCCCGCTCATGCCGATCGGGTGGCCGAGCGCGATCGCGCCGCCGTTGACGTTGACCCGGTCCGCTGCCAGGCCGAGCTCGCGTCCGCTGGCGATACCGACGGCTGCGAAGGCTTCGTTGATCTCCACCAGGTCCAGGTCGGTGGCGGCGATGCCCTCCTTGGCGCAGGCGGCGGTGATCGCGTTGGCCGGCTGCATCTGCAGGGTCGAGTCCGGCCCGGCGACGCTTCCGGAGGAACCGATCTGCGCGAGCCACGACAGACCGAGCTCCTCCGCCTTCGACCTGCTCATCACGACCACGGCGCAGCCGCCGTCGGAGATCTGTGAGGCCGAGCCGGCGGTGATCGTGCCGTCCGAGGCGAACGCCGGGCGCAACCTGCCCAGTGACTCCGCCGTGGTGTCGGCGCGGATGCCCTCGTCCTCGCGGACCCAGCTCGACTCGCCACGACGGTTCGCGACCTCGACCGGCACCACCTCGTCGTCGAAGACGCCGTTCTTCCAGCCCAGCGCGGCCAGCTGGTGCGACCGCTCCGAGAACTCGTCCTGCTCGGCGCGGCTGAGACCGAGCCCCTCGCGGTTGCACGACTCGGTCAGCGCGCCCATGGGCTGGTCGGTGAACGCGTCGTACAGCCCGTCGTGGGCCATGTGGTCGACCAGGGTCGTGTCGCCGTACCTGAACCCCAGCCGCGACCCGGGCAGCAGGTGCGGGGCGTTCGTCATCGACTCCATGCCGCCAGCGACGACGATGTCGTACTCCCCGGCCCGGACGAGCACGTCGGCCAGCGCGATGGCGTTGATGCCGGACAGGCAGACCTTGTTGACGGTGAGCGCGGGCACCGACATGGGGATGCCGGCGTGGCCGGCGGCCTGGCGAGCGGGGATCTGCCCGGCACCGGCCTGCAGCACCTGGCCCATGATCACGTAGTCGACCTGCTCGGGCGCGACGCCGGCGCGCTCCAGGGCAGCCCTGATCGCGATACCGCCGAGCTCCGCGCCGGAGAACCCCTGCAGGCCACCGAGCAGCCGTCCGATCGGGGTGCGAGCACCTGCGACGATGACTGAACCTGACACGTCTTCCTCCTGGGCTTCCTCCTGGTACGGCCGACCTCTCGCACCCTACCCAGCCGTGCGCCGCCTGCCGACCCCGCCGTGGCGCTGATCACACCGGCTCGCCGTCCCCGGCGCCAAGGGCCACCATGGAGCGCGGCCCGCTGCCCCCACCGACCAGGAGCCCGCCCACCGTGACTGCTCCCCTGGATGTCCCCTCCCACCTGTTCACCGCGATCGACCACGTCGGGGTGGCGGTCCCCGACCTGGACGCGGCGCTGGAGTTCTACGCCTCGACGTTCGGGATGCACGCGGTGCACGTGGAGGAGAACGAGGAGCAGGGCGTACGCGAGGCCATGCTCGCGGTCGGTGACTCCGGCTCCTGCATCCAGCTGCTGGCGCCGTTGCGCGAGGACTCCCCGATCGGTCGCTTCCTGGACCGCAAGGGTCAGGGCATCCAGCAGCTGGCCTACCGGGTCAGCGACCTCGATCGGGTCTCGCAGGTGCTGCGGGAGCGCGGACTGCGGCTGCTGTACCCCGAGGCGCGGCGTGGCACGGCCGACAGCCGGGTCAACTTCGTTCATCCCAAGGACGCGGGTGGCGTGCTGATAGAGCTCGTGGAGCCGGGAGGAACGCGATGAGCGACATGTCGGAGATCCGCGCCGCGATCATGGCCGGGGACACGCCGACCGAGCAGTTCGCTGCCCTGGCGGTACCCGACAGCTATCGCGCGGTGACCGTCCGCAAGCACGAGGTCGACATGTTCGAGGGCCTAGCCACCCGGGACAAGGATCCGCGCAGGAGCCTGCACGTCGAGGACGTCGCCCTGCCCGAGCTCGGTCCCGGCGAGGCGCTGGTGGCGGTGATGGCGAGCAGCATCAACTACAACACCGTGTGGACCTCGATCTTCGAACCCGTGTCCACCTTCACGTTCCTCGAGCGGTACGGACGGACCTCACCGCTGGCACAGCGGCACGACCTGCCGTACCACGTGGTCGGCTCCGACCTGTCCGGCGTCGTGCTGCGCACCGGCCAGGGGGTCAACGCCTGGAAGCTGGGTGACGAGGTAGTGGCGCACTGCCTGTCGGTCGAGCTCGAGCGACCCGACGGCCACGACGACACCATGCTGGACCCGGAGCAGCGGATCTGGGGCTTCGAGACGAACTTCGGTGGGCTGGCCGAGATCGCGCTGGTCAAGTCCAACCAGCTGATGCCCAAGCCGGCGCACCTGACCTGGGAGGAAGCCGCCGCCCCTGGACTGGTGGGTTCCACGGCGTACCGCCAGCTGGTCTCGGCGAACGGCGCGAACATGAAGCAGGGCGACGTGGTGCTGATCTGGGGTGCCTCGGGGGGACTCGGGTCCTACGCCACCCAGCTCGCACTGAACGGGGGCGCCATCCCGGTCTGCGTGGTCTCCAGCCCAGCCAAGGCCGAGCTGTGCCGCCGGATGGGCGCTGAGCTGGTCATCGACCGCTTCGCCGAGGCGTACCGGTTCTGGAAGGACGAGCAGACCCAGGACCCCTCGCAGTGGCGCCGGCTGGGGGCCCGGGTCCGGGAGCTGACCGGTGGTGAGGATCCGGACATCGTGTTCGAGCACCCCGGTCGCGAGACCTTCGGGGCCAGCGTGTTCGTCGCCCGTCGGGGCGGCACCATCGTGAGCTGCGCCTCGACCTCGGGCTACCTGCATGAGTACGACAACCGCTACCTCTGGATGAACCTGAAACGCATCATCGGCTCGCACTTCGCCAACTACCGCGAGTCGTGGGAGGCCAACCGGCTGATCGACAAGGGTCTGCTGCATCCGACGGTGTCTCGCGTGTACGCGATGGACGACACCGGCCAGGCCGCGTACGACGTCCACCGCAACGCTCACCAGGGCAAGGTGGGGGTACTCTGTCTGGCACCAGAGGAGGGTCTCGGCGTGCGCGACACGGGCAAGCGCGCGATCCACGAGCAGGCGATCAACCGGTTCCGTGGAGTTTGATTCCCGAGTGCGGGACGATCACTTTCTGGTGACCAGCGAGCACCACGTATGACCAGCCAGGAGGACGGATGTCGGACCAGCAGGGCCTGTCGATCTTCGACCAGGGCGGCAGGAGACCTGACACCGGACGGGCCAGCGCCTCCTCCGGCGGCTCGCCCCGGGCCGGTGATGCCACCAGCGGGGCTCCTTCGTTCCAGCTGGCCCGGCGTGGGGGGTACGAGCGCAGCGCGGTCGATGCCTACCTGCGTGACCGTGAGGTCGCGTCGGCCCGCAACGCCGAGGAGATCGCCGCGGCGCGGGGACGGATCCACGATCTCGAGGCGCGCGTCGCCTTCTTGACCCAGCAGCTGTCGGAGGTCGAGACCCCGAGCTATGCGGGCCTCGGCAGCAAGGCGGCGGAGATGCTCGGTCTCGCCGAGCAGCAGGCCGACGAGGTCATGTCCCACGCGCGGGAGCAGGCCGACGAGATGCGACGTAGTGCCGAACGCGATGCCTACGCCATGCGTACCAGTGCAGGCCAGGAGGCCGCGGACGTGCGCATGGTCCAGCTGAGCGAGATCGAGGACGAGCGCGACCGTGTCCTGAAGGGCGCCGAGGAGGAGCGCTCGCTGGCCCATGCCGAGGCCGACGACCTGATCGCCGCAGCGACGCGTGAGAGCGAGCAGCTCCGGCTGGCGGCCCAGCAGGAGAGCAATGCGTTGCGGACGTCGGCCAAGCGCGCGGCCGAACAGGCCAAGGCGACCGCCGATCGCGAGCTCGGAGAGGCCCGCCGGATCCTCGCGGTTGAGCGGGAGAGGCTGACCAAGGAGGCCTCGGAGAACCACGACGTGGCAACCGCGGAGACCGCCGAGCTGGTGGCCGAGGCCGAGCAGCGTGCCACGGCCGCCGAGCAGCGCGCCCGTGCCGCCACCGCGACCGCCACCCGGCACCGCGAGGAGAGCGCGGCCGAGGCGGAACGCCTGATCGCCCGCGCCCGCCGTGAGGCGCAACAGATCGTGGAGAGCGCCACGAAGCAGGCCGAGCACGTCGTGGTGAGCGCCAACACCGATCTCGAACGGCAGACCGGCAACGCGCGTGCCGAGCTCGACCACGTGCAACGCCGTCGCGATGCGATCGTTGCTCAGCTGTCGCAGCTGCGCGACATCATGGCGTCGTTCTCCTCGATGGACGACGGGCACGCAGAAGCTGCGACGTCACGGTCCGAGCCCACGCCGGGTGCCGAGCCGCAGCGGCCAGCGTCGACCGGCTCGACCGCCCCGGACTCCGAGGACACCGAGGACACCGAGGACACCGAGGACACCACGGTGCTGCCCGCGGTCACGGACCGCTGAGCCGGCCGACCCACCACTCCGAGGCCACCTCGAGATCCGCGTCGGCGAGCAGCCGCCGCTTGGCAGAGTCCAGCGCGCCGCTGACCACGACGACCTGGGCCGCCCCGCGGGCTGCGCCGAGCTGCCGCACACCGCGTAGCAGGGCGGCGCCGATGCTGGACCACTCGCCGTCGTGCGACACCACGAAGTCGTCCACGTAGAGGCTCGGGCCACCCGGATCATAGATCGGCGGCGCCGGCACCAGGCGGCCGACGACGAATCCCCGCACGTCCCCGTCGAGGGTTGCCACCAGGCTCAGCGCGTCGGGATCATCGACGAGCCGTTGCAGGAACTCCTTGTGGTGCGCACGAGCCGACGGCGCCAGCCGCCAGAATACCGGCTGGTACGCCACGTACTGTCGGCGCTTGCGGTCGGCCAGCCGCACCATGGCGGCGATGTCGGCCGGCTCAGCGGCGCGTACGCGCACAGCGGGCCGTCATGCAGCGCACAACCGGTTCGGCGCAAGGGCGACCCGGCGGCCGGCGATCCGGATGGCTCGCTCGGAGACGTTGTCCCGCTCGCGGCTCTCCTTCAGCTGGTTCGACGGGTCGACCCTGATGCGCAGGCAGTAGCGGCCATCGGGCAGCCTCGGCGGCAGGCTCAGCGACTGGCCGTCCAGGAAGGACTGGTAGACGTCGGACCACCCGATCGACACGCCCATGGGTGCGTCCTGGCTGCAGGCGCCGTAGAACAACGAGTAGTTCCAGGTGCCGTACGACGCCGGAACGCGCTCGGAGTCACGCAGACAGAAACTCATCTTGCGGTGCGCGCTGAGGATCTTCGGGCCCTCCACCGGACGCAGCGAGTAGCGCGTGGACGCGGCGAAGTGCCAGTGGTCGTGGGTCGGATGGAACAGCATGCAGCCGGCGACCCGGCGCCCGAACTCGGTGTCCTGCTTGCGATTGAAGCCCCCCGACCCGTCCACGTCGCGGTAGATGACCTGGCTGGCGCCGCGCTGGCCGGCCGGGCACTGCAGCCGGTTGTTGGGCCGAATCTCCATCGGGCCGCGCCCGACGCTGGCGAGCGCGGTCTCGAAGCGCAGCTCGCGCCCGGCACCGCGGCCCACGATGTGGACGTCGCTGGCCACGAGCGGCGTCATGTTCGGCAGCAGGGGCTCACCCACGCGCGAGCGCTCGGCGTCCGAAGCGGTGGGACTCGCCGAGGTGTCTGCGACCACGAGCACGAGGCAGAGGGCGCTCACGAACGCCGCGCAGCAGGCACCGACCAGACGCGAGAGGAGGTGCATGGCAGATCCGATCGTCGAGGGCAGGCAGCCGGGACGTCATGTCCCGCACAGTCAATCACGGCCGGTCCGGTCCCGCGGCTGGTTCGATCCCGTGCGGTCGGCGTACGCGGAGGTGTCGGCACTGGTCATGGGTCCGTCCCAGGTCGTGGGCAGCGGCGTCGGCACCGCTGGAGCGACCCGCGCGACGATCTCGTCGAGCACCCGCTCGGCATGTCCGGTCCACAGGTGCCTGGCACCGTCCACCCCCACGACCTCGGCCTGGGGCACCGTGGCGAAGCGGCGCCTCGCCTGCGGTGGTTGCAGGTAGTCGTCGTGCTCGGGCACCAGTGCCAGCACCGGCTTGCCGGAGGCCGCCCAGCACGCCAGGTCGGACTCCTGGCAGTGACGCAGCGGCGGGGACAGCAGGATCGCACCGACCACGCTGGGCTCCAGGCCGTGCATGAGCGCCAGGTCGGTGCCGAACGACCAGCCCAGCAGCCACGGGTGCGGCAGGTCTGCGAACTCCACGTGCTCCACCGCCGCGGCGACGTCGAAGCGTTCCCCCACCCCGTTGTCGAAGCTGCCCTGGCTGGTCCCCTGCAGACTCGACGCGCCGCGGGTGTTGAAGCGCAGGACGGCGACGCCCGCCAGGGCGGGGAGCCGGTAGGACGCCTTGCGCAGGACGTGGCTGTCCATCATCCCGCCGTGTGTCGGCAGCGGGTGCAGGCAGATCAGCGTGGCAACCGGATCCCGGTCGACCGGCATCGCCAGCTCGCCGACGAGCTCGAGGCCGTCGGCGGTGTGCAGCCGCAGCGGCTCTCGCCTGGCCGGCAGCACCGAGCTGCCACGGATGGGCCGGGACGAGGGGGACGGCGGGCTCACGCGGTCGACCAGTCAGCCGGTGGCGTAGTCGCGGAACCCGCGTCCGGTCTTGCGACCGAGATACCCCGCGGTCACCAGGTGCTCGAGCAGCGGTGCGGGGGCGAATCCCGGCTCGCGGAACTCCGCGAACAGGGTGCGCTGGATTGCGAGCGACACGTCGTTGCCGATCACGTCGAGCAGCTCGAACGGGCCCATCGGCAGGGCGCACCCGGTCTTCATCGCGGTGTCGATGTCATCGGCGCTGGCGTAGTGAGCCTGCAGCATGCGTACCGCGTCGTTGAGGTAGGGGAACAGCAGTGCGTTGACGATGAAGCCGGCCCGGTCACCGCAGCAGACCGGGTGCTTGCCGACAGCGGTGCACAGGGCCCTGACGGCGTCGGCGACCTCGACGGTGGTCGTGACCGTAGAGACGACCTCGACCAGCTTCATCGCCGTCGCCGGGTTGAAGAAGTGCATGCCGATGACGTCGCCGGGACGCGAGGTGACCGAGGCGCACTCGATGACCGGTAGCGACGACGTGGTGGTCGCCAGGATCGCGCCGGGCTTGCAGATCTCGTCCAGGTTCTCGAACAGCGCCTGCTTGACGTCGAGCTGCTCGACAACCGCCTCGACGACGATGTCGACCTGCCCGAGATCCTCGATCGAGGTCGTGCCGTGGACGTGGCCGAGCAGCTCGGCCTTGGCGTCCGCGTCGGTACGACCGCGCTGGACCTGCTTGTCCAACGAGCGGGCGATCGCAGCGACGACGCCGTCCACCTTCTGCTGGCTCCGCCCGACGAAGGTGACGTCCAAGCCGGCGGCGGCGAACACCGAGACGATCCCGGTGGCCATCGTGCCGGTGCCGACGACCCCGACGCTGTGGACGGCCCGGCGCATCGTCGGCGCTGCGCCCACCGACGGGGTGTCCGCGTCATCGACCACGACCGGGGAGTCCGGGCCCTCGTAGGTGTAGAAGCCACGGCCGGTCTTGCGGCCGAGCATGCCGGCGGTGACCATCTGCTTCAGGACCGGCACCGGGGCGTGCAGGCGGTCACGCCCCTGCCGGTACATCGTCTCCAGGATCTCGTACGCCGTGTCGAGACCGATCAGGTCGAGCAGCGCCAGCGGGCCCATGGGATAGCCGCAGCCCAGCCGCATGGAGGCGTCGATGTCCTCGCGCGTGGCGTAGCGGCTCTCGAACATCGAGGCGGCGTGGTTGAGGTAGCCGAACAGGAGCGTGTTGGCGATGAAACCGGCCTTGTCCCCGGCGACCACCGGATTCTTGCCCAGCTTGTGCGCGAGCGCGGTGACATCCTCGATCACGTCGGGAGCCGTGACGACCGTACGGATCACCTCGACGAACGCCTGGACGGGCGCAGGGTTGAAGAAGTGCATGCCGATGACCCGGTCCGGCTTCGCCGTCGCCGCGGAGATCTCGGTCACCGACAGCGACGAGGTGTTGGTCGCCAGGATGGCCTCCGGAGCCACCACGGCATCCAGCTGCGAGAACACCGCACGCTTGAGGTCCAGCTGCTCGACGACGGCCTCGACCACCAGCTGGCAGCCCGCGAGGTCGGCGATATCGGTGCTGAAGGTCAACCGGTCGAAGATCGCCTGCTGCCCGGCGGCGTCGAGCTTGCCGCGCTTCACAGCCCGGTCGGTCGAGTGCTGGACATGCCCGCGGCCGCGGACGAGATGTTCGGCGCCCTGCTCCAGCCCGACGACGTCGTACCCGTGCCGGGCGAACACCTCGGCGATTCCCGCGCCCATCGTGCCGAGGCCGACCACCCCGATACGCGTGAACTCTCGTGACATGGCGGGCAGTCTGCCACGGCCGCCGTCGAGGGTCGTCTGCGCCCTGGCCGGCATCCTCGGGGGTGCCGAGCGCCCCACTAGGGTGTCCCGGGTGCGCCTGATCATCGCCTCCTGCCAGGTCGACTACGCCGGACGCCTGACGGCTCACCTGCCCCTGGCGGTCCGGTTGATCCTGGTCAAGGCCGACGGATCGGTGCTCGTGCACTCCGACGCCGGTGGGTACAAGCCGCTGATGTGGATGACTCCGCCGTGCACCGTGCACGCCGATGTGGACGACGACGGACTCCTCGTGTGGTCGGTCGGTGCGGCGAAGTCCGACGACACCCTGCGGATCTCGCTGCACGAGGTGCTCAGCGACTCCGCCCACGAGCTGGGCACCGATCCCGGCCTGCGCAAGGACGGGGTGGAGAGGCACCTCCAGGAACTGCTGGCCGAACACCCGAGCACCCTGGGGGACGGCCTCGCCCTCGTACGCCGCGAGTACCCGACGGCGATCGGGCCGGTGGACCTGATGTGCCGTGACGGGTCGGGGGCCAGTGTGGCGGTCGAGATCAAGCGCCGCGGCGAGATCGACGGAGTCGAGCAGCTCACCCGCTACCTCGAGCTGCTCAACCGCGACCCGCTGTTGTCGCCGGTGCGCGGCATCTTCGCCGCCCAGGAGATCAAGCCGCAGGCTCGCGTGCTGGCGACCGATCGGGGCATCAGCTGCGTGACCGTCGACTACGACGCCCTGCGCGGTATCGACGACCCATCGCTTCGCCTCTTCTGATCGGACTAGTTGGCGTGACGCCGACCCTCGCAGGTCGACCCGGTGGCCGCGTCGAGGTTGGCGCACTGGCAGAACACCCGGTCGAACTCGAAGGCCTGAAGAAGCCTGGCAGCCGTTCGATGCGCGTCCACGAGCCGAAGACAGCCGCCCGCGTCTCTCGCCTCCAGCGCTGCCCGCTCGAACGCTGCCAGGGCGCTGCAGTCCATGAAGTCGACCAGGCCCAGGTCGACGACGACATGCGGCTCGGTCGCGGACGCCGTGCTGACGAGGGCACGGTGAAGCACGGAGACGGCGTCGAGGTCCAGCTCCCCGGCCAGCGTCACGACCGTGCACCCTCGGACCACCCGTCTGTCGAGCAGGACCCGTGAGGTGGACTCCTCGAGAACGCGAGGCGGACGCCCCGCCCCGTTGGTCGGCCAGGACCGCGAACATCGCTCGAAAGACGCCATAGCCCTATGGACTCCCCGGGGGCGCCTACATGACGTGGCGGTGGGGATCCGAGGGACGCTCGACGTGTTGGCGCAGCGGCCGTCCCGGACCTCACGGGTTGCGACCGCGCTCCTGCTCCGGAGGGTGCGGCCTCAGACCGACGGCCATGAACCCCCGTTGGGTCATCTCGAAGGAGGACAGCGCCTCGACCAGGAACGTCGAGGCCGCGCGGGCCACGTCCTGCGCCGACTCGGGAGTCCGTGCGGTGGCGATCGCCTCGAGGAAGACCTCGTTGTGGATGCGCACCAGATCGAGAAGGCCGATCGAGCAACGCATGGCGACCCGTCCGAGCTCGTAGGCGCTCCGCAGCCCCACCTCGTCCTGGTTGGTGAGATAGGCGAGGAACGGGGGCGTGTAGTCCAGTCGAAGTGCGCGGAGCTGGTCAGTGATCGTCGTCGCCCCTGTCGGTCGAGGCCCCGCGCTCCGAGGCCGCAGTCAGCTCGCCCAGCCGTGCAAGCCCTTCCTCGAGGTCGAGCGAGGTGTGGACGAAGTCGAGCTGCAGGGAGAGCTGCGTCATGGCGATGGCGATCTCAGGCGAGATACCGACGATCACCGTGACGGCTCCACGAAGCTGCGCGGCATGTGCCAGCTGCGTCAGCGTCCTTGTGGCAAAGGAGTCGAGCACGTCCAGCGTCGAGAGGTCGACGATGATGCCGCGCGAGCGTTGTCGACCCACCTGGTCGATGAGATCTCGCTGGAGTCGTACCATCTGGGAGTCGTCCAGTGCCATGTGGATCGAGACGATGAGGTATCGCCCCTGGGTCAGGATCGAGACCCGGAGCGGCTCCGTCGCGCCGACGGGCTCAGTGCTCGGCATCGCCGTTCCTGATCACCTTGAAGCCGAGGCGACGCTCCGCTTCCTCGATGCCGCCCTGCAGGTCACCGACGGTACGCATCTTGGTGAGGTCGACTCCGATGGTGACCAGTGTCTGGGCGATCTCGGAGGACAGTCCGGTGATGATCACCTCGGCCCCCATCAGCCTCGAGGCGTCGACGGTCTGGACCAGGGAGTTGGCGACGGACTCGTCGACGTCGGGGACACCCGTGATGTCGATGACCACGACCTTCGCTCGATGGGTCCGGATTCCCCGCAGGAGCTGCTCGGTGAGCTGACGCGCGCGTTGGTTGTCCAGCACGCCGATGATGGGCAGGATCAACAGCCGTTCCCGCACCTGCAGCACGGGGGTCGACAGCTCCAGGATGGAGTCCTGCTGCTGGCGGATGACGCGCTCCCGCTCGTCCACGAAGCTCACCGCCACCGTGTTGGCGATGCGGTTGGCCGCTGGCTCGTAGGCGTCGAGCACCTCGTTGAGGAGACGGAAGTCCTTCTGGTACTTCTCGAACAGGGATCGCGCCAGCACATCGCGCAGCAGCAACACGATGCCGACGACTTCATGGGTCTCGACGCCCCGGGGGATGATCCGTTCGGAGAGGTCACGGGCGTAGCGGCGCAGCTCCTCGACGCTGCCGGTCTCGAGGACCTCGACGTAGTTGTCGTAGACCGAGGTCGCCTCCGAGAACACCTCCTGCGACGTCATCGACGACAGCAGATGAGCGTCGGTGATGCGGGTCGCCCACTCCTGCCGAAGAGCGGTCCGCCCCTCGCGGAGATGGGCGACCAGCTCGGGGAGTAGGAAGCCGTTGCGCTCGCCGTCGGACATGTCCCGGTCTGCGCGGTCGTCTCGCTGGTTCTCTGACATTGCCGCCTCATCTTGTCGGGTATCGAACGAGCCGTCATCCATCGCGTGACCGCCACTTTGTCATCGTCACCGTCGTGCCCTTGCCGACCTCGGCCGCCACGTCGAACTGGTCCATCAGCCGCTTCGCTCCGGGGAGACCCAGTCCGAGTCCCGCATAGGTGCTGTAGCCGTCCCGCATGGCCTCCGGCACGTTCGTGATGCCCGGGCCGACGTCACGGGCCAGGATGGTGACGCCGTGGCGGCTGTTCTCCGCGACGACGGTGATCAGCATCTCGCCGCGCTCGGCGAACTTCACGATGTTGCGGGCGATCTCAGAGATCGCCGTCGCGATGAGAGTCGCCTCGGTCGCCGTGAACCCGACGGACGCTGCCACCTCTCGGCCCTTCTGTCGCGCCGTCACCACGTCGGCGTCCTTGGCGATGGCCACTCGGGTTCCGTCGTCACCGGGAGTCGCCTCCCGCCGGTCGAGCAGGCCGGTGCTGATGTGCGCGCAGCTCTCGCAGGCCAGCAGGTGGCCACCGGCGTCGAGCTCGCGTTGCCGGCGACGATCGCCGGCTGACAGCGCCCGGAGGACCGGCCGGCAGAGGTCGGTGGAGGGCGCGACGTGCTCCTGGACCAGCATGTACTCCACCCGCAGCTTCGCCCGCACCCGGCTGAGCTGGGCGGCCACTGCCCCCGGCGTGGTGGCCCGGCGACGCGCCAGGGTCTTGGTGTCCTCTCCGAGGACCTCGTGTGCCATCAGGAGGTCGCGCTCGGTGGCTGGCAGCCGGGCGAGCGCGGTGGACATCAGCGCCCTCTCCTCCTTCCTGAGGAGGTCCGTTCCCGGGGGGTCCGCGACGTCCAGGTCGGCGAGCCGATGGAGGTTGTCCCGGGCTCGGTCGTTGCGCCGCGCGTACGACGCCACGAGGTTGCGAGCCGTCACGGCCGCGTAGGGGGCCAGGGTGTCGCCGTCCACCCGGGCGTGCGCGGCCATCACGCAGGCCAGCGTCTCCTGCACGAGGTCGTCGACCGTGTGAGGGTCACGGATCCGGGAACCGACGACCCTGCGCACCATCGGGACGAGGTCGACGATGGACTCGTCCGCCGGCTCCGACGGCGGCGCCGGTGCCGGTGGCGGTGGCGGTCGGGTGTCGTGCACACACCCTCCACTCTCAAGCGCCGCTCTCGACGGCGATGGGACCACCGCCTCAGCTCGGAGCATACCGCCGGGCGCAGATGCGCCCCAGGTACTGCCGAGGGCGAAGAGCGCCCGCGTCCACCTGTGCGGTCGCTGCTCCGGGACGCGGGCACTCTTCAGCGGTCAGTTCTGAGTGATCGTCACAGGGCCCTGATCCGACTCGCACACGGTCCGGGTGTCCCCGCTGCGGTCGACGGCCTTGCCGAGCACGGCCACCGGACCGACCTTGACCCCACAGATCTGGGCAGCGACCTGCGCTGCGACGCCGATGTTGACGTTCTCCAGGATCGTCACATCGCCCACGTTGACGTTGACCAGTCCGTCCTGCGTCACCTGCGCCTGCGCCGGAGCTCCGAGCGCAGCGGTGAACATCAGGCCGGATGCTACGACGACCCCACTCCTGTGAAGCATGTTCATGAGCTGTCCTTCCATCGTTGGCGCGGTCCTCCGGTTGGAAGCCGCTTGCCCCTGGGACTCCCCCATCCCGTTGCATGACGCGGGCCTCTCGCGGACAGGACCGGGGGTGGTGCCCACGGTGAGAGGGGCCGATGGGCGCTCGAGCGAAGGCCTCGCGTCATGTGATGTCTGCAGAGGAGTCAGAGACGCCTGATCTGTTGTCAACGGCCAGTTTGTGGTCCCCGCTGGTGGCCAACTGATAGTCCCCGCTCTTCGTGGTTGATCAGCTGGTCTTGAGGGTGGTTCCTCCTCGTCCTCTGGCCTGTTTCATCCGGTAGGAATCACCGTCGGTGGATCCAGACCAGATCTCACGCACTACCTGCGGATCCGGGTCAGACCCGCCCGACTGCGGCGCTGGTTACCAGGGGACCCTGGTACTTTCCACCTCCCATGGGTTGCAACCCATGGGAGGTGAGGTTTACCAAGGGACCCTGGTAAACCGGGGACCAGTGGGACGGGTGGGACGGTGGGCAGGGCTGGGAATCAGCCGCGGGGTTCGGCGCCGGGACGCGGTGCCCAGGGCAGCTCCTCGGCCGAGCGCACCACGATCAGCTTGTCGCCGAGCTCGAGCTGGGTCACTGCCGGGTCGAAGTAGCGGAACAGGTGCCCGCGTCGGATCACGCCCATCGCCTGGTCGTCGAGCTGTTGGGGCGACTTGCCGACCTCGAACGGCTGCACGTCGCGCTCGGCGACCTCGAGCCCTTCACCGCTCGTCAGCAGGTCCTCCAGCACGCTGCCCAGCGCAGGACTGACCGTCGACAGGCCGAGCAGGCGTCCGACGGCGTCGGATGATGTGACGGTGGCATCGGCGCCGCTCTGGCGTACCAGGTCCACGTTCTGCGACTCACGTACCGCGACCACGATGTACGCCTCCGGGTTGCACTGACGTGCCATCAGCGTGACCAGCACGGCGGAGTCGTCCCGGTCGGCGGTCACCACGATCTGCCGGGCCTCCCTGATGGTCGCCCGCTCGAGCACCTCGCGCCTGCTCGCGTCGCCCACGATGCAGGCCAACCCGTCCCCCTGCGCCTCGGTGGAGGCGGCCTGGTCGGGGTCGAT
Source organism: Actinomycetota bacterium (assembly GCA_030859165.1). Lineage (GTDB taxonomy): Bacteria > Actinomycetota > Actinomycetes > Propionibacteriales > Nocardioidaceae > JACCXZ01. The sequence goes on along the minus strand of JALZKQ010000109.1, from coordinate 52,350 downwards.
GACGATGATCTCCTCCCGGTCGACGCCGTTGTCGACGAGGGTCTTGACGGCACTTCGCCCCTTGGTGCCGTAGCCGACGACGATCACGTGGTCGTGCATGTGCTTCCTCCAGCGGTTGATCCGCAGCTGCTCGCGGCCCTGGTTGGCGAGCACCTCCAGGGTGGTGCCGACCAGCAGGATCAGGAACATCACGCGCAGCGGGGTCACGATCGCGCCGTTGATGAACCGCGCCTGGGGAGTCACCGGCGCGATGTCGCCGTAGCCGGTGGTGGTCAGGGTGACGGTGGCGTAGTAGAACGAGTCGTTGAACGACAGCCGCTCGCCGGGGTGCGGGTTGTCGACGTATCCGTCGCGGTCGAGGTAGACGAGCATCACCATCGCGACGAGCAGCCCGACAGCGATGAGCAGACGTACGCCGAGTGCCCGGCCGGGCGTCAGCGCGTGCGCGGGGAGCTTGACGCTCAGGGGCGATGGCATGAGCAGGACTCTAGGCGGCGGCCACCGCGGTGGCGACCAGACCCGCCACTTCGTCGGCGCATCCCCAGGACAGGGTCACGCCGGCACCACCATGGCCGTAGCAGTGGACCACCGGTACGGCACCGGGGCGCGGCTCGACATCCAGGCGCACCTGATCGCGGGCCGGGCGCAGACCCACCCGGTGCCCGAGCACCCGGGCCCCGGCCAGCTCGGGCACCAGCCGCGTCGCCCGGCGCAGGATCGCCTCCGCCGTCGCCGGGTCGGGTCGGCGATCCCAGGAACCCTCGTCGCAGGTTCCTCCGATGACGATGTCGCGCACCCGCGGCACCACGTACGTCATCGCGTCGGAGTCCAGCCAGACCCGCTCGAGGCCGACCTGCTCCAGCCGCATCACCTGTCCGCGCACCGGATGCACGGCGTCGTCACCGGCCAGCAAACGGCTCCCGAGGCCGGAGCAGTTGACGACGACGTCGCCGTGCCGCGGCAGCGTCGACAGCGCCAGGCGGGTGAGGTCACCGCCCGCCGCGTGCAGCCGGGTCACCAGGTAGGCCAGGTATGTCGGCATGTCGAGCACGGGCGCGGTGAAGCGCCATCCGTCGACGTAGCCCCGGGGCAGGGAGCGCTCACGGGCCATCCCGGGCACCGCCTGCGCCCACCACGGCTCGTCGACCGGTCGCCGGTGCACCTCCAGCGAGTCACGCATCACCACCCCGGTCGTCGCGTCCTGCGCCAGCCCGGTGAGCACGTCGTACGTCCGGCCCGACCAGGCAGTAACCCGGTCGTACGGCAACGCACGGTACGGATACCACCAGGCCGCGGCCACCGCGGACGTCGACTCCTGCGGGAGGTCGCGAGCCAGGACGTGCACGTCGTGACCGGACTCGGCCAGGCGCACGGCGCAGGTCAGCCCGACCACTCCGGCTCCGACGACCAGCGCGCGCACACCGGTAGTCTGCCAGCGCGGGCCTCCCGGTGTCGGCCACGCCGTTGGGGGCCGCGGCTCAGGCCCCGGCGGGCCTCGGCGCGGTGGGGTCGTCGCCCTCGTCACCGGCCTCGCGGGCGACCCACTCCTCGATGTCCTCGACGTCGTCCCTCGAGCGCCGGACGACCGTCAGCAGGTCGCTCATGGTCGCCACCTCCTCGACCTGCTCCTTGATGAACCACTGCATGAACTGGTCGGAGGCGAAGTCACGTTCGTCGCGGGCGATTCCGGTGAGCTCGTTGATCTGGGCGGTGACGGCCTTCTCCTGAGCCAGCGCCAGCACGATCGGCTCCTCGATGTCGGCGAACTCGGTCGTGGGCGATGCGACGCCGGGGATGATCACCTGCTCGTCGGCGTCGATGAGGTACTGCACCATCATCATCGCGTGGTCACGCTCCTCCATCGCCTGACGGTAGAAGAACGCCGCCATCCGAGACATGGTCAGCGCATCGAAGTGGACCGCGATCGCGACGTACTGCTGGTGCGCGGCGAACTCGTTGCCGATCTGGGTGTTGAGCTGCTCGACGAAGCGGGGTGCCGCCATGGTGGGGTTCCCTTCTCTGGAATCCTTCCAGATTAGTGTCGGGCCGTGGCGGTGTCACCGAAGGACCGCCTATCCTTCGCGCCGCGGGGTTAGGCCCGGCTAACCTCACTGGTACGCTGCGCGGGTGTCATCCAGGCCCAAGAAGAAGTGCTGCGTGGACAAGCCCCGATGCAAGCGCTGCCCCCTGCGCATGCTGGCCGAGGGCACGCTGCCCACCGGCTACACGGTCAGGAAGCGCAAGCTGGTGAAGGTCCGCGCCTGAGTTGCAGACCCGTCGTGGTGGTGACGTCAGGGTGCAGCCGGAGTCAGGACAGGCTGTTCGCGCAACGGATGACGTCGACGATCCGCCCCATGATCTCGGTCAGCCCGAAGTCCTTCGCCGTGAACACGGCCGCAACGCCGGCTGCCCGCAGCGCCCGTGCGTCCGAGGCGGGGATGATGCCGCCAACCACGACCGGCACGTCCGCTGCACCGGCCTCGCGCAGGCCGTCGAGCACGACCGGTACGAGCTCCATATGGGAGCCGGACAGGATCGAGAGCCCGACACAGTGCACGTCCTCGGCCACGGCAGCCGCCACGATCTGGCTCGGGGTCAGCCGGATGCCCTGGTAGACGACCTCGAAACCGGCGTCCCTGGCGCGCACCGCGACCTGCTCGGCACCGTTGGAGTGGCCGTCCAGTCCTGGCTTGCCGACCAGCAGCCGCAGCCGCCCGCCCAACTCCTCGCCCGTTGCCCGGACCCGCTCGCGCACCGCGGCCAGCTCGGCGCCGGCCGGTGCCACCCGTACCGCGCCGGACACGCCGGTGGGTGCGCGGTACTCGCCGAACACCTCGCGCAAGGTCCCCGACCACTCCCCTGTGGTCACACCGGCGCGGACCGCTTCCAGCGTGGCCGGCATCAGGTTCGTGCCCGACGTCGCGTCCTCGCGCAGGCGTGACAGCGCCATCTCGCAGGCCACGGCGTCACGCTGCTCGCGCCACTCCCGCGTGGAGCGGATCGCCTCCGCCTCGGCCTGCGGGTCGCAGACCTGGATCGCAGCGTCGAGGTCGGCGGACAGCGGCGAGTCCTCGGTCTCGACGTAGCGGTTGACGCCGACGACGACCTCGTCGCCGGTCTCGATGCGGGCGCGGCGCTGGGAGTGCGCGCTGACCAGCTGGCTTTTCATGTAGCCGGACTCGACCGCCGCCACCGCGCCGCCCATGGCCTGCACGCGGTCGATCTCCGCCGTGGCGCCGGCCACCAGCTCGGCGACCTTGGCCTCGATGACGTGGCTGCCGTCGAAGATGTCCTCGTGCTCGAGCAGGTCGGACTCCAGGGCCAGCACCTGCTGCAGCCGCAGCGACCACTGCTGGTCCCAGGGACGGGGCAGGCCGAGTGCCTCGTTCCAAGCCGGAAGCTGCACGGCGCGGGCACGAGCGCCCTTGCTGAGCGTGACGCCGAGCATCTCGAGCACGATCCGCTGCACGTTGTTCTCCGGCTGCGCCTCGGTGAGACCCAGGGAGTTGACCTGTACGCCGTACCGGAATCGGCGCATCTTGTCGTCGGTGACTCCGTAGCGGTCGCGGGTCAGCGCGTCCCACAGCTGCCCGAACGCACGCATCTTGCACATCTCCTCGACGAAGCGCACACCGGCGTTGACGAAGAACGACATCCGGCCGACGACCTGGTCGAACCTGTCCTCGGGGACCTGGCCGGAGTCGCGGACCGAGTCCAGCACCGCGATGGCGGTCGTCAGCGCGTACGCCAGCTCCTGGACCGGCGTGGCCCCCGCCTCCTGCAGGTGGTAGCTGCAGATGTTGACCGGGTTCCACCGGGGCACCGCGATCACCGTGTACGCCACCATGTCGGTCGTCAGGCGCAGCGAGTGCTCCGGCGGGAAGACGTACGTCCCGCGCGAGAGGTACTCCTTGATGATGTCGTTCTGGGTCGTGCCGGTGAGCTGATCGGCACCGACCCCCTGCTCATGCGCCACCACCTCGTACATCGCGAGCAGCCACATGGCCGTCGCGTTGATGGTCATCGAGGTGTTCATCTCGCCCAGCGGGATGTCGGCGAACAGCCGGCGCATCTCCCCCAGGTGCGGCACGGGGACACCGACCTTGCCCACCTCGCCGGCCGCGAGCGCGGAGTCCGGGTCGTACCCGGTCTGCGTCGGCAGGTCGAAGGCGACCGACAGGCCGGTCTGCCCCTTGGTTAGGTTGCGTCGGTACAGCGCATTCGACCCGGCTGCGGAGCTGTGGCCGGCGTACGTCCGCATCACCCAGGGCTTGTCCCGCATGGCCGTAGGGTAACCGGATGCCCCGCTCAGGCGGCGAGCCCGTGCTCCCGCTCGATCGCGATGAGACGGCTGAGCCGGGTGACCACGAGTGCCCGGCGGACGCGCGGCTCGCAACCACGCAGCCGCAGCTGTCGGCCGCGTGCACGCAGCCGACGCTGGGTGTCCGCGAGCAGGGCCAGGGCGGGGACGTCGATCCAATCGACCCCTGAGATGTCGAGCAGTACGTCCCCGTCGCCGGTGTGCACTGCCGCGTGCAGAGCAGAGCGCACCAGCGGCACGGTCGACCCGTCGAACCGGCCCACCACCGAGACGATGGCCAGGCACTGCGATCCCGGCGCGGTGTCGGTCGGTACTCGTGTCATGGTCATCGAGCTCCCCTGTGCTCGTCGGCGATGCGCGCTCCCTGCGGTATCGGCCCGGGGCTAGCATGACCCCCCGCACACCTACAGACGCGCGAGGCGCGCCGACGGTTGCCTCACCTGCTCGGATGCGTCGTCCGCCGCCGAGGAGCACACTGGATCGGTGCCCGTGTCCCCGATGTCCGCGCTGGACTACGCGTTCCTGCCGTTGGCTACGACCGTCCTGATCGGGCTGCTCGCACTGCTGCTGCGCTGGGCGTACGGCAACCGCGGCGGGCGCGGCGCCGTGAAGCCGGGCAGCGCCGGTGACCACGGGCTGCTGGTGCCGATGACCACGGTGCGCGACCCGGAGCAGGCTGCGTCGATGGTGGCAGCGCTGAATGCGTCGGGGATCCGCGCCTCACTGTCCGGGACCGCCGGCCGGCAGTTGCTGCTCGTGTGGCCCACCCAGGTCGAGGATGCCTGGCGACGACTGGCAGAGCTGTCCCGCGACATCCCTGACTGATCCCGGCACGAGCCGGTCGTAGGCTGGCCCCATGGTTCGCCTGACGCGCATCTACACCCGCACCGGCGACGCCGGCAACACCCGACTCGGCGACATGAGCGAGATCAGCAAGGTCGACCTGCGGGTGGCGGCATACGGCGACGTCAACGAGGCCAACGCCCACCTCGGGCACGCGATCGCCGCAGGCGACCTTGACCGCGACGTGGTCGAGCTGCTGGGCATCGTGCAGAACGAGCTGTTCGACGTCGGCGCCGACTTCGCGACCCCGGTCGTGCCGGATCCGGAGTTTGCGCCGCTGCGGGTGCTGTCGCAGTACGTCCAGCGACTCGAGGGCTGGTGCGACGCGTACAACGAGGGACTGCCCACGCTGACGTCCTTCATCCTGCCCGGCGGGACCCGCGGTTCGGCACTGCTTCAGATCGCCACCACGACGGTCCGTCGCGCCGAGCGCAGCGCCTGGGCCGCGTACCAGGAGCACGGCGACTCCATGAACGTACTCGCGATCACGTACCTGAACAGGCTGTCCGACCTGCTGTTCATTCTCGCCCGGCACGCCAACCGCGAGGTCGGCGACGTGCTGTGGAAGCCAGGCGGCGAGCGCTGACGCGTGCGCGCGGGCACCACAATGCGCGGACGAGCGACCGATAATGCGCGGACGAGCTTAGACGACGCGGTGCGAGCTGCTTCCCGGCGGTGACGACTCCAGCCAGGCCAGCAGCGCCGTCACCGACTGTTCACCCATCGCCAGCTGAACGGGCCGGGCTCCGTCCCGGCACTCGATGATGACGTGACCGCTGTGCAGCGCGAACGCCTCGGGACCGTGGGGCAGCCGTCGCTCCAGCACGTCGAGCGCCTCGCGGGCGAAGGATCGGGTGGGACGCAGACGCAACGAGAAGAAACGGAACCACTCGAGCTTGTTGTCGACGTAGCGCCCGAGCCCGATCGTCCAGCCCTGCGGATGGGTGCCCCCGCGGTCGTTGATGCTCAACTCGAAGACGCCGCCGGCTCGGGTGAGCCAGCGGCGTCTCGCGACGAAGGTCAGGGGCAGCAGGACGATGAACACGACGAGCAGCACGAGGGAGTCGACGACCACCCACTCCCAGACCTGCATCGCATCCTCGTCTACTCGCTGAGGGCTTCGAGGGTACGTCAGGAGCGCTCGGTGGCGAGCACCCACGCACGTGCCCGGCGCAGCTCGCCGAGGGCTGCCTCGTCGTCGAGGTCCCCCCTCTCGGCTTCCGCCAGGTCCTTGGTGGCCTTGGCGGCATCGATGTCCGATGCGAGCACAGCTTCCTCGGCCAGGATCGACACCCGGTTGCCGCCCACCGACAAGAAGCCGGAGTCCACTGCGGCACGCACGGTCTCACCCGCGTCGGTTCGGACCTCGACCACGCCGGGCACCATCAACGACATCAGCGGCGCGTGGTCGGCAAGGATGCCGACCTCGCCCTCGGCGGTACGGGCCACGACGATGTTGGCGTCGCCGGACCACACGACCCGGTCGGCCGCCACCAGCTCGACGTGCAGCGGATCGCTCACGAGTCCACTCCCCTTCGGGTCGCGCTCACAGGCTCTTCTGGATCTCGGCCCACTTCTTGTCGACGTCGTCCAGACCGCCGCACATGAAGAAGGCCTGTTCGGCGACGTTGTCGTAGTCGCCGTCGCAGATCTTGGTGAAGGACTCGATGGTGTCCTCCAGCGACACCGTCGAACCCTCGATCCCGGTGAACTGCTTGGCCACGTAGGTGTTCTGCGACAGGAACCGCTGCAGGCGCCGGGCCCGCGAGACGACGATCTTGTCCTCCTCGGACAGCTCGTCGACACCCAGGATCGCGATGATGTCCTGCAGCTCCTTGTTGCGCTGCAGGATCCCCTTCACCCGGATGGCGGTCTGGTAGTGCTCGGTGCTGATGTAGCGCGGGTCGAGGATCCGCGACGTCGAGGTCAGTGGGTCCACGGCCGGGTAGATGCCCAGCGAGGCGATGTCACGCGAGAGCTCGGTGGTCGCGTCGAGGTGGGCGAACGTCGTCGCCGGCGCCGGATCGGTGTAGTCGTCGGCGGGCACGTAGATCGCCTGCATCGAGGTGATGGAGTGACCACGCGTCGAGGTGATCCGCTCCTGCAGCACGCCCATCTCGTCGGCCAGCGTGGGCTGGTACCCGACCGCCGAGGGCATCCGGCCCAGCAGCGTGGACACCTCCGAACCGGCCTGGGTGAACCGGAAGATGTTGTCGATGAACAGCAGCACGTCCTGCTCCTGCACGTCGCGGAAGTACTCCGCCATCGTCAGGGCGGACAGCCCGACCCGCAGCCGGGCACCCGGCGGCTCGTCCATCTGACCGAACACCAGCGCCGTCTGCCCGATGACCTCGGACTCGGTCATCTCGGTGATGAGGTCGTTGCCCTCGCGGGTCCGCTCACCGACACCGGCGAACACCGACACACCGTCGTGGTCACGCGCGACGCGGGCGATCATCTCCTGGATCAGCACGGTCTTGCCGACGCCGGCACCGCCGAACAGGCCGATCTTGCCACCGAGGACGTACGGCGTGAGCAGGTCGATGACCTTGATGCCGGTCTGGAACATCTCCGTCTTGGCCTCGAGCGTGTCGAACGCCGGCGCCTTGCGGTGGATCGGCCAGCGCTCGCTCACCTCGAGCTTCTCGCCCTCCTCGAGGTTGAGGACGTCCCCGATGGCGTTGAACACACGACCCTTGGTCACGTCGCCCACCGGGACGGAGATGCCCTCGCCGGTGTCGGTGACGGTGGCTCCTCGGGTCAGCCCGTCGGTCGGCTGCATCGAGATCGCGCGGACCATGCCGTCACCGATGTGCTGCTCGACCTCGAGGGTCAGCATGTGGACGTCCTCGTCCGCGATCTTCACGTCCACCGTCAGCGCGTTGTAGATGTCTGGCATCGCGTCGGTCGGGAACTCGACGTCGATGACCGGGCCGATGACGCGGGCGACGCGCCCCGTGCCGCCGGCGGAGTCCTGGTCGGTGGTCTTCTCGTCAGTCGTGGCAGTCATGTCTCTCACTCACTCCCGGCGTTCGCGTCGGCCATGGCGTTGGCCCCACCGACGATCTCGCTGATTTCCTGGGTGATCCCGGCCTGGCGGGCCTGGTTGGCGATTCGGGTGTACTGCAGGATGAGCTCCTGCGCGTTGTCTGTGGCGGACTTCATCGCCCGCTGGCGCGAAGCCAGCTCGGATGCCGCGGCCTGCAGCAGGCAGAAGAAGATCCGGCTGTACACGTAGCGCGGTAGCAGCTGGTCGAGCACCTCCGACGCGGAGGGTTCGAACTCGTACAGCGGCAGCACCTCGCCGGACTCGGGCTTCTCCTCGCCCTCGACGACCTGCAGCGGCATCAGCCGGATGACGTCGGGGCTCTGCACCAGCATCGACCGAAAGCGCGTGAACACCACGTGCACCTCGTCGACCCCACCGTCCTCCTCCAGGAAGGCGCCGACGAGGGCGTCGCCGACGGCACGCGCGTCGGCGTAGTGCGGGCGGTCGGAGATGCCCGTCCAGCTCTCCTCGATGCCACGCTGGCGGAAGTTGTAGTACGTCACGCCTTTGCGACCGGTGACGTACAGCACCGCCTGTTTGCCCTCGGCGCGCAGCTTCTCGACCAGCCGCTCGGCCTCCTTGAGCACGCTGGCGGAGTAGGCACCGGCCAGGCCGCGGTCGCTGGTCACGACGAGCACGGCAGCCTTGGTGGGGTTCTCCGGCTCGGTCGTGATCGGGTGGTCGACCCGCGAGTACGTCGCCAGCGCGGACACCGCGCGGGTCAGCTCACGTGCGTACGGTGCCGCGGCCGCCGCCTGCTGCTGCGCCTTGATGACGCGCGACGCGGCGATCAGCTCCATCGCGCGGGTGATCTTCTTGGTCGCCTCGGTCGACCTGATCTTCGCGCGGTACTCGCGAATCGTTGCGGCCATCGTCAGCCCCGCTTCTGCCGGACGATCTGCTCCTGCTCGACGTCCTCGTCCTCGAGCGCCTCGGCCTCTTCCCTGCCCGCCTTGATCGACTGGCCGTCGGAGGTCTCGAACTGCTTGACGAACGAGTCGAAGGCGTCTGCCAGGGTGGCGTCGGTGTCGTCGTCGAAGGTTCCCGACTCGCGGATGCCCTCCAGCAGGCCGCCGTGCTCGCGCTTGAGGTAGTCGAGCAGCTCGCTCTCGAAGCGGCTCACGTCGGTGGTGGGGACCGCGTCGAGCCGGCCGGAGGTGCCGACCCACATCGAGACCACCTGCTCCTCCATGGAGTACGGCGCGTACTGACCCTGCTTGAGCAGCTCCATCAGCCGCTGACCGCGGGCCAGCTGCTGGCGTGACGCGGGGTCGAGGTCGGAGGCGAACATCGCGAACGCCTCCATCGCGCGGTACTGCGCGAGGTCGACCTTCAGCGAGCCCGTCACCTTCCGCATCGCCTTGGTCATGGCGGCACCGCCGACGCGCGACACCGAGACACCGACGTCGATGGCTGGGCGTTGGTTGGCGTTGAACAGGTCGGACTGCAAGAAGATCTGACCGTCGGTGATCGAGATGACGTTGGTCGGGATGTAGGCCGAGATGTCGTTGGCCTTGGTCTCGACGATCGGCAACCCGGTCATCGAACCACCCCCGAGGTCGTCGGACAGCTTGGCGCACCGCTCGAGCAGCCGCGAGTGCAGGTAGAACACGTCACCCGGGTAGGCCTCGCGACCCGGCGGGCGGCGCAGCAGCAGGGACACCGCGCGATACGCCTCGGCCTGCTTGGACAGGTCGTCGAAGATGATCAGGACGTGCTTGCCCTCGTACATCCACTTCTGGCCGATGGCCGAGCCGGTGTAGGGGGCGAGGTACTTGAATCCGGCCGGGTCCGACGCGGGGGCGGCGACGATGGTCGTGTACTCCAGCGCGCCGGCCTCCTCGAGGGCACCGCGGACCGCAGCGATCGTCGACCCCTTCTGCCCGATGGCGACGTAGATGCACCGGACCTGCTGACTGGGGTCACCGGTCTCCCAGTACTCCTTCTGGTTGATGACCGTGTCGATCGCGATCGCCGACTTGCCGGTCTGCCGGTCGCCGATGATCAGCTGACGCTGTCCGCGTCCGATCGGCGTCAGCGCGTCGATCGCCTTGAGACCGGTCTGCAGCGGCTGGCTGACGCTCTGCCGTTGGACCACCGACGGAGCCTGCAGCTCCAGCGCGCGTCGCTCGGTCGTCTCGACCTCGCCGAGCCCGTCGATCGGCTCGCCGAGCGGGTCGACGACCCGACCGAGGTAGCTGTCCCCGACCGGGACCGAGAGGACCTGGTTGGTCCGCCGGACCTGCTGGCCCTCCTCGATGCCGGAGAACTCACCGAGCACGACGGCGCCGATGCTGCGGACGTCGAGGTTCAGTGCGAGTCCGAACGTGCCGTCCTCGAACTCGAGCAGCTCGTTGGCCATCGCGGACGGCAGGCCCTCGATGATGGCGATGCCGTCACCGGCCTCGGCGACGACGCCCACCTCTTCACGGTCGGCACTCTCCGGCTCGTAGTCGGCGACGAAACGCTGGAGCGCGTCCCGGATCTCCTCCGGACGGATCGTGAGCTCCGCCATGCTGGGTCCCTGCTCTCTGTCTCGTGTGACTGGGTCGTCGTGTGCGGGTCAGTGGTACGGGTGGAAGGAGCGAGTCGGTCAGCCCGCCATCTTGCGACGGGCGTGCTCGAGTCGGCCGGCGACCGAGGAGTCGATGATCTCGTCCCCGATCTCGATGGTGGCACCCCCGAGCAAAGCCGGCTCGACGATGACGTTGACGTGCACCGCTGTGCCGTAGAGCCCCTGCAGGGCCGAGGCCAACCGCGCGCGCTCGGTCTCGTCGAGGTCGTACGCCACGCGGACCGTCGCGACCAGCTGGTCGCGTCGGCCGGCGGTGATCTGGACGAAGTCGTCGAGGGTGAGCTCGAACGAACGCTGCCGCGCCGCCACCGCCTGGCCGACCAGCGACGACGTGGACGAGCGGACCTTGCCCTCGAGCAGCGACGCGACGAGTTCCCGCTTGCGCGCGACCGGCATCCTGCGGTCGGACAAGGCTGCGCGCAGGTCCGGGTCGCCGTGCACGAGCCGACCGAAGCCGAACAGCTCGTCCTCGGCCTCCTCGAGCTCGCCGGCCTGCTCGGCGCCGGTCAGGTGCGCCTCGACACCGGCGGCCTCGAGGGCATGGGCCAGGTCGCGGGCGGCGTTCCAACGTCCTGCGGCCGCTGTGGCCAGCGCCTTCAGGGCCGGCGCACCGATCTTGTCCGCGAACAGGCTTTCCACCAGCCCCTTCTTGGCGTCGTTCGCCGAGGACGGGTTGGTCAGCATGCGCCGCAACGACGGTGCGGAGTCGAGCACGTCGACGACGGCGAAGAGGTCGTCACCGAGGGCTGCGGCGTCGGCGCCGTCGCGCACCTGCTCCTCGACGACGAGCAGGACGGCGTCGCGCGTCCCGGCGGAGACGCCACGCATCAGCGGGCGCTCCTGGCAGGTGCGCCGTCGTCCTGGCTCTCGATCTCGGCGATGAAGCGCTCCACGGTACGACGCTGACGCGCCTCGTCCTCCAGTGACTCGCCCACGATGCGACCGGCCAGCGTGGTGGCCAGCGTGCCGACCTCGGCGCGCAGCTGCTGCGCCGCCTGCTGACGGTCGGCTTCGATCTGCGCCCGCGCCGTCGTGGTGATGCGTTCCGCCTCCGCCTGTGCCCGCTCACGCATCTCGGCGACGATGGACGCGCCCTGCTCACGCGCGTCCTCGCGGATGCGTGCGGCCTCGTGGCGTGCCTGCGCCAGCTGGGCCGTGTAGGTCTCCAACGCCTGCTTCGCCTCGGCCTGGGCCGCCTCCGCCTCGGCCATCCCGCCCTCGATGGCTGCGGTGCGATCGGCGAACGCCTTCTCGAAGTTCGGCACGACGTACTTCTTGACCAGCCAGACCAGGATCAAGAAGACGACGACGCCCAGGATGACCTCCGCCATGTGCGGGACGAGAGGATTGAGCTCCTCCGCGGCGACGAATGCATTCATGTGGGTGCCTCAGTCAGTCAATGGGTCGGTGGAGATGTCGGTGGAACCTCAGAGCACGAACGCGAGGGCGATACCGATGATGGCGAGCGCCTCGGCGAGCGCGAAGCCCAAGATGGCGATCGACTGCAGCGTGCCGCGGGCCTCGGGCTGGCGGGCGACACCGTTGATGTAGGCCGCGAAGATCAGGCCGATGCCGACGCCGGGGCCGATGGCCGCGAGGCCGTAGCCGACCATGTTGAGCGAGCCTTCCATGGTGTTTCCTTTCGGTAGGTCTTCGGGGTCAGTGTTCCTCGGAGAGGGCCCCGGAGATGTACATGGCGGTGAGCAGGGTGAACACGTAGGCCTGCAGGAACTGCACCAGCAGCTCCAGGAAGCTGACCGCGACGGCCAGCACCCAGGCGAGCACGCCGACGGGGGCATACGCGAGGTTGCCGGACTCGAAGACGAGGTACTCGCCGCCCAGCACGAACAAGATGAGCAACAGGTGACCGGCGAACATGTTGGCGAAGAGTCGAAGCGCCAGGGTGACCGGCCGGACCAGGATGTTGGAGACGAACTCCAGCGGGATGATCAGCGCCAGGATCGGTCCGTTCACCCCGGCGGGCACCGACTGGTTCTTGAGGTAGCCGAGGAAGCCGTGCCGGTGGATGCCGACCCCGTTGTAGAGGATCCAGGTCAGCGCCGCGAGGCCGTAGGCGAATCCGGCGCGGGAGAACGACGGGAACTGGATGACCGGGATGAGTCCGAAGACGTTGTTGATCAGGATGAAGAAGAACAGCGCGACCAGGTACGGGACGAACGCCATGAAGTCGCGCTGGCCGATGACGTCGCGCGCGATGCCGTTGCGGACGAAGGAGTAGCCCTGTTCGCCCGCGTACTGCAGCTTGCCCGGGACCAGGGCCGCCTTGCGCGAGGAGAGGTAGAGGAAGGCGAACACGACCGCGGCCCCGAACACGATCAGCACCATCGGCTTGGTGACACCAGCGGCGATGGCCGGCAGCTCGAAGTCGGCCGGGCCCGGCGGGCTGAATCCCTCGCCGGCCGCGGCCTGCGGCGTGGTGGCCGCCGTCACGGCGTCGGCGATGCCTGCGATGATCACACGATCTCCTCCTGCGCGGCGCGATCGCGGTGGTGGGGCTCGGACACTCGATCGGTGCGGGGGACAGCCGTGGCTGTCACTGGTGCTCGAGCGAGGCGTAGACGGTCCAGACGCCCAGACCCGCTCCGAACAGGATGCCGATCGGCGTCATGAAGGAGGTGTCCCACCAGCGGTCCAGCAGCCAGCCGGCCGCGCCGTAGATGATGACGCCACCCGACAGCCGTCCGACCGCAGCCCACGGGTCGGTGGACCGGCGAACCGGCTCGTGTACAGGGGGTTGGCTCATCGCGGTCCGCACAGTAGCAGCCAGGAAAGGGCGGACGCATATCCGTCGTCATGGCGTCTGCACCGTGGCGTCGTAGATCGGCTGACGGCGCCGCAGCGTGGTCACGACCTCGGCCGTGCTCCACGTCAGGGTGCATGCGACGACGGCCAGCGCCAGCGCCGTGCGGTGCAGCGGGTCACCCAGCAGCCCGAGTGCGTCGAGCGCCACGAGCGTCACGAGCAGTGCCAGGATCTTGCCCAGGTAGAGGGCCATCGCCACCAGCAGCGTGAGCGCCGGGTCCAGCCGCTGGGTGCGGGTGAGGACGAAGGCGCTGGAGGAGAAGAACGCCAGGACGATGAGGCCTCCGGCGAGCGCTCCCCACAGTCCGGTGGGGCCTGCGAGCACGGCGCCGCCGATGCTCGTGGTGATCGCGACCAGCGACGTCACCAGCATGCGGGTGCGATGCTCGGCCGCAGGGATCGCGCGGGCCTGCGTGCGCTCGGTGTCGGTCGTCATGGGGCGGCCGTCCTGGTGGGCGATGACTCGTCTTCTCGGGAGCCGGCGTAACGCCGCCGACCCGCTTGTGAAAATTAGCACAAGCGAGTCGGCGGCCTCAAACCGGCCGCTGGTGCCACCGCGGCAGCACGAACGCGACGGTCAGCGTCACCAGGGCCAGGACGCTCACCGCGGCGATGCTCTGCCACCCGGTGAACAGACCGATGAAGACGGTCCCGAAGGCCACCAGCGAGGCCAGCATGTACATGACCAGCACGGCCCTGCGGTGCGAGTGCCCGATCTCGAGCAGCCGGTGGTGCAGGTGCATCTTGTCCGGGCTGAACGGAGAGCGGCCCGCCCTCGTGCGCCGGACCACCGCCAGCGCGAGGTCGACGAACGGTACGAGCAGCATCGCCACCGGCAGGATCAGCGGCAGGAACAGCACTCCAGCGCGGGCGAGGGCGTCGTCGATCGCATTTACCTGCAGCTGACCGGTGAGGCTGATCGCCGAGCAGGACAGCACCAGGCCGATCAGCATCGACCCGGAGTCGCCCATGAACATCCGGGCGGGAAAGAAGTTGTGCGGCAGGAAGCCGACGCAGGCACCCGCGAGCGCCGACGTGAGCAGCGCCGCAGACAGCGCACGGGTCAGCCCGCCCTGCGCCGCGAGGGAGAAGGCGAAGACGAAGAACGCCGACGCGCCGATGGCGGCCACCCCGGCGGCGAGGCCGTCCAGCCCGTCGATGAAGTTGATGGCGTTGACCGTCGCCACGATGAGCAGCACGCTGAGCACGAGCCGCTGCGTGGGGTCGAGGGCGAACACCCCGGGCAACGGTAGCCAGTAGAGTTGCACCCCCTGCGCCACCACGATCGCAGCGGCCGCGACCTGGCCGACGAACTTGGTGAGCGCGTCGAGTTCGAAGACGTCGTCCAGGACCCCGACCAGGCAGATGACGGCGCCACCCACGAGCACCGCGCGGGCGTCGCTGAACAGCACGTCCGGGGCACTCGACAGGAAGGGCAGGTTGGTCGCGACGAGGTACGCGGCGACCAGCCCGGCGAGCATGGCCAGCCCCCCGAAGTACGGGATGGGCACGGCATGCACGTCGCGGTCACGTACCTGCGCGACGGCCCCGATGCGTCCGGCCACCTCCCGGGCGAACACGCCCACGACGTACGTCACGACGGCGGCGACGGTCAGGATCAGGACGTACTCACGCACCGCACCGGCTCCGCCCTCGTACGCCGGCGGTGCTCACTGCGCGAGCTCGACCGACTCGTCGACCTGCTGCAGCTGCTCGAGGCTGATCGCACCGGCACGCAGCACGCGTGGGACCGGACCGGTGAGGTCGACGATCGTGGAGGCGACCATCCCCGGCGAGTGCCCGCTGTCGAGGTAGACCGTGACCGCGTCTCCGAGCATGTCCTCGGCCTCGTCGATGTCGACGGCAGCGGGCAGGCCGCTGCGGTTGGCGCTGCTCACCGCGAGTGGGCCGGTCGCGCGGATGAGCTCGAGCGCGACCTCGTCGTCGGGCATCCGCACGGCGACGGCCGACCGGGTGTCACCCAGGTCCCACGTCAGCGACGGCTGCTGCTTCAGGATCAGCGTCAGTGCTCCCGGCCACAGCTTCTCGACCAGGTCGCGGGCGACCTGAGGGACGTCGGTGGCGAGCGCGTCCAACGTGGTGGCCGCCGCCACCAGGACCGGCGGCGGCATGTCCCGGCCGCGACCCTTGGCCTTCAACAGCCGGCGGACGGCGGCCGGGTCGAAGGCGTCGGCGCCGACCCCGTAGACCGTGTCGGTGGGGAGCACGACGAGCTGACCGTTGCGGATGGCGTTGGTCGCCGCCTCGATGCCGTCGGCCCGTTCGTCGGCGGCCGAGCAGTCAAAGGTGTCGCTCACGCTGCACATGGTGCCACCTGAACAGCGTTCAGCGGCGGCGGGCGGTGGTGAAGCGTGGCCGGCCGGCAAGGTCACGGTGGTCCCGGACCGCCGTCCAGCGCCCGGTGGCCGCGAACACCTCCGGCACCGACTCCCCCTGAGCGTCGGCGTGCTCGCACCCGAGCACCGCTCCGGGCAGCAACAGCCGGTGTGCCACCTGCTCGACCACGCGGACGGTGTCCAGGCCGTCGGTCCCCGACCACAACGCCATCGCCGGGTCGTGCTCGCGCGCCTCGCGGGCCACCGACTCGTACTCACCGACCGGGATGTAGGGCGGGTTGGCCAGCACCACGTGCACGGTGCCGTCGAGGTCGCCGAAGGCGTCGGCCACGTCACCAAGACGCAGGTCGACCCCGGTGCCGGCCAGGTTGCGCTCGGCGTACGCCAGCGCCTGCTCGGACAGTTCGACGGCATGCACGCGTGCGTACGCCGCCTCGTCGTTCACCGCGGCGGCGATCGCGCCCGAGCCGGTGCACAGGTCCACCGCGACCGGGTGCTCGACGCCCTCGGCCCGCAGCCGCGCCAGTTGGTCGATCCCCCACCCGGCCAACAGCTCGGTCTCCGGGCGTGGGACGAAGACGCCCGGACCGACCTCGAGCTCGACGTGCCGAAAGGCCGCCGTGCCCAGCAGGTGCTGCAGCGGCTCGCGGGCGCAGCGCCGTGCGAGCAGGCGGTCGTACGTGGCGAGGGTCTCGGCGGCGGGCTCGTCGTGCACCAGCAGGGCAGAGCGGGGCACCTGCAGCACGTGGGCGAGCAACCACTGGGCGTCGGCCGCTGGTGAGGCCACGCCCGCAGCGGTCAGCCGCGCACTCGCCTCGGCAAGCACCGTGCGCACGCTCGGGCCCGGATGTCGCGCTCTCACCCGCTGCGCTCCGCCTCGGCGGCGGCGAGCCGATCGGCGAGGTCGGCCTCGACGCAGGCTGCGATGACGTCGTGCAGCGCCCCGTCGAGCACGGCGTCGAGGTCGTAGGCCTTGTACCCGGTCCGGTGGTCGGAGATGCGGTTCTCGGCATAGTTGTAGGTCCGGATCCGCTCGGACCGGTCGACCGTGCGGATCTGGGACCGGCGCACGTCGCTGGCCTGCGCGTCGGCCGCATCCTGTGCCGAGGCCAGCAGCCGCGAGCGCAGGATGCGCAGCGCCTGCTCCTTGTTCTGCAGCTGGCTCTTCTCGTTCTGGCAGCTCACCACGATCCCGCTGGGCAGGTGGGTGATGCGCACGGCGGAGTCGGTGGTGTTGACGCTCTGCCCGCCCGGGCCCGAGGACCGGAACACGTCCACGCGCAGGTCTGCCTCGTTGACCGCCACGTCGACCGGCTCCGCCTCGGGCAGCACGAGCACCCCGGCCGCGGACGTGTGGATGCGCCCCTGCGACTCGGTCACCGGAACGCGTTGCACCCGGTGCACGCCGCCCTCGTACTTCAGCAGAGCGTGCGGCGCCTCTCCGGGTTCGCAGGTGCCTGCCGCCTTGATCGCCACGGTGACCGACTTGTAGCCGCCGAGATCGGACTCGGTGGAGTCGATCAGCTCGGCCCGCCAGCCGCGGCGCTGCGAGTAGCGCAGGTACATCCGCAGCAGGTCTCCGGCGAACAGTGCCGACTCCTGGCCGCCCTCGCCCGCCTTGATCTCGAGGATCGCGTCCTTGTCGTCGGCCGGGTCGCGCGGCACCAGCAGCCGTTGCAACCGCTCTGCGAGCTGCTCTCGGCGAGTCTCGAGGGCCTGCGCCTCCGCCGCGAACGTCGCGTCCTCGGCGGCGAGCTCCCTTGCGGCCCCGAGGTCGTCGCCGGCCTGCTGCCACTCCCGGTAGGTGCGCACGACCGCGGTGACCGCGGCGTACCGCTGCCCGACCCGCTTGGCCGCGTCGGGATCGCCGTGCAAGGCAGGATCGGCCAGCCGTCCCTCCAGGGCGCTGTGCTCGTCGACCCAGGACTCGACGGCCTCGAACATCGACGCCCTCGTGGGACTACTTGGCCCGGGCTGCGTACCGCTTCTCGAAGCGGGCCACCCGGCCACCGGTGTCCAGGATCTTCTGCTTGCCCGTGTAGAACGGGTGGCACTGGGAGCAGACGTCGGCTCTGATGGTGCCGCTCTCGGCAGTGCTGCGCGTGCTGAACGTGGTGCCGCAGGTGCAGGTCACCTGCGTGTCGTGGTACGCGGGGTGGATGTCCTTCTTCATGGTGTCCTCTCGATCTGTCGGCCGCCGGGTCGCCGAGGTCTGACGTGCCTGGACGTGAACCGGAACCAGCGGTCAAGTGTGCCACTGACACGCTGATCGACGCGAATTCGCCGGGAGCTGTTCGCGCAGGTCAGGCCGCGAGTTGCGCCGCGATGTCGGCGGCGATCTGCTCTGGCTCGGTGGTCGAGCCGTACCGCTTGACGACCTCGCCGTGGCGGTTGACGAGGAACTTGGTGAAGTTCCACTTGATCGTGTCGCCGAGCAGCCCCTTCTTCTCGTTGCTCAGCCAGTCGAACAACGGGTGCGCCTGGTCGCCCTTGACGTCCACCTTGCCGAACATCGCGAAGCTCACGGCGTACGTCGTGGAGCAGAAGGACTTGATCTCGGCTTCGGAGTCGAACTCCTGGTTGCCGAACTGGCCGCACGGGAAGCCGAGCACGGCCAGGCCCCGGTCCTTGAAGTCCTGGTGCAGCTTCTCGAGGCCTTCGTACTGCGGGGTGAACCCGCACGAGGAGGCGACGTTGACGATGAGCAGAACATCCCCTTCGTACTGCTGCAGCGATCTGGACTCGCCGTCGATCGTGGTGGCCTCGAAGTCGTACGCCGTGGTCACGAAGCAATCCTCCTGTCGCGTTCGGGCTTGCCCAATCGCTGCGCTCGCGCCACCCTCACCGCTCAGTCGTCGCTGTTGCGACCGCCGATGCTCTGTGGGGTGGTCTTCTGCACCTGCATGAGGAACTCGACGTTGCTCGCGGTCTTCTTGAGCTTGTCGATCATCAGCTCGAGGGCCTGTTGTCCTTCCAGGGCCGACAGCACCCGGCGTAGCTTCCAGACGACGGCGAGCTCCTCGCGGCTCATCAGCAGCTCCTCGCGACGGGTTCCGGAGGAGTCGATGTCGATGGCCGGGAAGATTCGCTTGTTCGCGTACTCCCGGCGCAGCCGGAGCTCCATGTTGCCGGTGCCCTTGAACTCCTCGAAGATCACCTCGTCCATCCTCGAACCGGTCTCGATGAGCGCCGTCGCGAGGATGGTGAGCGAGCCACCGTGCTCGATGTTGCGAGCCGCGCCGAAGAAGCGCTTGGGCGGATAGAGCGCCGAGGAGTCGACGCCACCGGACAGGATGCGGCCGCTGGCCGGCGCCGCCAGGTTGTAGGCACGACCGAGCTTGGTGATCGAGTCGAGCAGGACGAAGACGTCATGCCCCATCTCGACGAGCCGCTTCGCCCGCTCGATGGCGAGCTCCGCGATCGTCGTGTGGTCCGACGCCGGCCGGTCGAAGGTGGAGGAGATGACCTCGCCCTTGACGGCGCGCTGCATCTCGGTGACCTCTTCGGGCCGCTCGTCGACCAGAACGACCATCAGGTGGCACTCGGGATTGTTGGTCGTCACCGCGTTGGCGATGGCCTGCATCACCATCGTCTTGCCGGCCTTCGACGGTGCGACGATCAGGCCGCGCTGTCCCTTGCCGATCGGCGCGACGATGTCGATGATCCGGGTCGTGAGCAGACCGGCCTCGGTCTCCAGTCGCAGCCGGTCCTCGGCGTAGAGCGGGGTGAGCTTGGAGAACTCGACCCGCTGCTTGGCCTCCTCGACGTCCATGCCGTTGACGGAGTCGATCTGCACGAGCGGGTTGAACTTCTCCTTGCGGTCGCCGCCGCGGTCGCTGTCACGCTGCTGGCGCACCTGACCGGTGACCGCATCGCCCTTGCGCAACCCGCACTTGCGCACCATCGACAGCGAGACGTACACGTCGCCGGACCCCGGCAGGTAACCGGTCGTACGGACGAACGCGTAGCTGTCGAGCACGTCGAGGATGCCTGCCACGGGGAGCAGGACGTCGTCCTCGTGCACCGTGGTGTCCACCTCGTGGCGGCTGCGATCGTTGCGATCGTTGCGATCGTTGCGATTGCCGCGATCACGGTTGCGGCTGCGGCTGCGGCGCCGGCGACCACCGGACTCCTCGTCGCGGCCACGGTTGTCGCCCCGGTTGTCGCTGCGGTTCTCGCCCCGGTTGTCGCTGCGGTTCTCGCCCTGGGAGGACTGCGCGACGTCCTGGGGTGCCTGCACCGGAGTTGTGCCGTTGCTGGAGCCGCTGCGCCCGGAGGTGTCCGGCGCGCCGGTGCGATGCCCGTCCGTGCTCTGGGCCGCCTTGATCGCGTCGATCAGCTGGCTCTTGCGCATCCGTCCGGTGCTCTTGATGCCGAGGCTGCCGGCGACCTGCTGCAGCTCGGCCAGCACCATGCCGGAGAGCCCTCCGCCGCCCTTGCGGCGACGCGCAGCGGCACCCGCATCCGGGGCCGCGGCAGCGGGTGCGCCGGTAGCTGGAGGGAGTGTGTCGATTTCTGTCACGTGAGGTCCTTCCCACGTCGAGAAGCCAAGAAGAGGCCCCCTGGTCGAACGCGATCTGGGTGTTCCAGTCATCGCGGTTCGCCTGCTGCATCGGGCAGCAGGCAAGAAGATGGCGTGTCCGTCCGCACCAGGTGACGTCGGTGGTCTCCGGGCGGCAGGGCCGCCGAGGAGGTCCGGGTCGAGCAGTGGGAGGACGTGCCGACCGCCGAGCAACTCGTCGTCGCCACCCAGGGCGCCTGATGTCCGGACCCGTTCGAACCCGGGTGTCGGTGTCAGGGGAGACCAGTCGATGCTGACAGTGAGACTGTCGGCCGATCGTGTAGCAGGAGCCTAGCACCAGGTGCGGCTCATCGCGTCACGTACCTGCCAACGCCGGTGCGCCGTACGTCATTCCCGCCACCACCCGCGCCCCCTGCGGATCGACGCCGAGCACGTGGCAGGACCACCCGTGCGGGGTCCGGCGTCGTACCTGAGACACCGCGGCGCCGTCCGGGCCGCCAGGCAGCAGCACCAGCACGCTCGGGCCGGCACCGGAGACGACGGCGGGCAGGGCGTCGGCACGCAACTGCTCGAGCAGCGACCACGTCGCGGGCATGGCGCTGCGGCGCTGCTCCTGGTGCAGCCATTCCTGGGTCGCGGCGAAGAGCAGGTCACGGCTCGGCTCGGGTGCCGTCATCGCGGCGACCAGAAGTGCCGCCCTGCCTGCGGTAGCCGCTGCCGCGTGGTGCGGCACGGTCGGCGGCAACAGCGCCCGGGCCACCTCGGTCGGCACCGGTTGCTCGGGCACCAGCAGCACGGTGCGTACCGTCGTGTCCCGCCGGATCGCCCGGCCCTTCTCGTCCTGGGTCCACGCGATCGCCAGACCGCCGAGCAGGCATGCCGCCACGTTGTCCGGGTGTCCCTCGATGGAAGCGGCCAGCGCGAGAGCCTCGCCGTCGGACAGTGCCGCATCCCCACCGGCGACGAGGGCACGCGCGGCGACGATGCCGGAGACGATCGCTGCGGCGCTCGACCCGAGCCCCCGCCCGTGCGGGATCGTGTTGCGGCAGTGCAGGCGCAGTCCCGGCGGACGTACGCCCAGCCGGTCGAAGGCCGCGCGCATCGACCGCACCACGAGGTGCGTCTCGTCGCGGGCCAGGGCCTGTGCGCCGATGCCCTCGACCTCGACGTGCAGGCCCCCCGTGGTCACGAGGGCGGTCAGGTGGTCGTGCAGGGCCAGGGCCAGCCCGAGAGCATCGAAACCGGGTCCGAGGTTGGCACTGGTGGCCGGTGCGACGACGTCGACGGGCGCCGGGGAGAAGGTCACGTCTCCTGCAGGCCGGCCGCACGTGCGACGTCGGGCAGCCGTGCGTCGACGACCTGGTCCACCAACCCGTCGAAGCCCGACAGTGCCGTCGCCACGTCCTTGAGGCCGTGGCCGGTGACGGTCACCACGATGCGCTGCCCGGCGTCCACCTGCCCGGCCTGGACAGCCTTGGCCAGCCCGGCTGCACCGGCGGCCGACGCAGGTTCGACGAACACCCCGTCTCGCGCCGCCAGCTCACGCTGCGCGGCCAGGATCTCCCAGTCGCCCACCAGGTCGAAACGCCCCCCCGACTCCTCGCGCGCCTGCACGGCAAGGGACCACGAGGCCGGGTTGCCGATCCGGATCGCCGTGGCCACGGTGTCGGGAGTCGCCACTGGCGAGCCGTGCACGAGCGGGGCCGCGCCGTGCGCCTGGTAGCCCCACACGACCGGCCTGCGGGTGGCGACCTGGTCTCGTGCGTACTCGGTGTAGCCGAGCCAGTACGCCGAGATGTTTCCGGCATTGCCGACCGGCAGCACGTGCAGGTCCGGTGCGTCGCCGAGACCGTCCACGATCTCGAAGGCGGCGGTCTTCTGCCCCTGAAGCCGCAACGGGTTGACCGAGTTGACCAGCGCGACCGGAAACTCCTCGGCCAGCCGCCGGGCGAGCGTCAGGCACTCGTCGAAGCCGCCGCGCACCTGCACGATCCGCGCGGCGTGCAGCACCGCCTGGGCCATCTTGCCCGCGGCGATCTTGCCCTCCGGGACCAGGACGAGGGGTGTCAGGCCGGCACGTGAGGCGTACGCCGCCATGGACGCCGAGGTGTTTCCCGTGGATGCGCACACCGCGGCCCGGGCCCCCTCGCCGACCGCCACGGACATCGCCACCGTCATGCCGCGGTCCTTGAACGAGCCGGTGGGGTTCGAGCCCTCGACCTTGAGCCACACCGAGCACCCGGTCAGCTCCGAGAGCCAGGGCGACTCCACCAACGGGGTGCCGCCCTCCCCCAGCGAGACCACCGGCGTCGACGCGTCGACCGGCAACCGCTCGCGGTACTCTGCGATCACGCCGCGCCACAGGCGGGTACGGGTGGTCACCTCACTCACCGTCCGCTTCCACCCTCATCACCGCGGTCACGTCGTGCACCATGTCCATGGCGCGCAGCGCCTCGACGGTCGCCGACAGGGCGGAGTCGGCGGCCCGGTGCGTCACCAGGACCAGCGCGGCGTCGTTGCCACGGCCCTCCTGGCGCATCGTCTGGATCGACACGCCGTGCTGGGCGAACTCGGTCGCCACCGCCGCCAGGACGCCGGCTCGGTCGTCGACGTCGAGGGCGATGTGGTAGCGCGTGACGGTGTCGCCCATCGCCAGCACCTCGCACTGCGCGTGCGCGGACTCACCGTTGCCGCTCACCCCGGCGAGCCGGTGGCGCGCGGCGGTGACCAGGTCGCCGAGCACGGCCGAGGCGGTGGGTGCTCCCCCCGCACCGGGTCCGTAGAACATCAGCGCGCCGGCGTTCTCGCTCTCGACGAACACCGCGTTGTACGCCTCGCGAACGCTGGCCAGCGGGTGTGAAAGCGGGATCATCGCCGGGTGCACGCGCGCCGACACCGCCGGACCGGCCGGTGTGTCCCGGGTGTCGCAGATCGCCAACAGCTTCACCACGCACCCCATCTCCCTGGCGGTGACCACGTCACGGGCCGTCACCTCGGTGATGCCCTCGCGGTAGACGTCGGCGGCGGTCACCCGGGTGTGGAACGAGAGGCTGGCCAGGATCGCCGCCTTGGCCGCGGCGTCGAAGCCCTCGATGTCGGCAGTCGGGTCCGCCTCGGCGTACCCGAGCTCTTGGGCCTCCTCGAGGGCCTCGGCGAAGCCGGCTCCGGTCGTGCTCATCTTGTCGAGGATGAAGTTGGTGGTGCCGTTGACGATGCCGAGCACGCGCGTGACCCGGTCGCCGGCCAGCGACTCCCGCAGCGGCCGCAGGATCGGGATGGCACCGGCGACGGCGGCTTCGTAGTATAGGTCGCGATCGGCCTTGGCCGCTGCCTCGAACAGCGTGCCGCCGTCCTCGGCCAGCAGCGCCTTGTTGGCGCTGACCACCGAGGACCCGTGCTCCAACGCGGAGAGGATCAGCGAACGCGCGGGCTCGATCCCGCCGATGACCTCCACCACCAGGTCGATGTCCTCGCGGGCCACCAGCCCCTGGGCGTCGTCGGTGAACAGGTCCGGGTCGAGGTCGACATCACGACTGCGCCCGAGCCGGCGAACGGCGATCCCGGCGAGCTCGAGGCGGGCACCGACGCGCGACTGCAGCTCGCGGGCGTCCTCGAGCAGGATCCGCGCGACCTGCGACCCGACGTTGCCGCATCCCAACAGAGCCACCCGCAGGATCGTGGTGCTCGTCGTGTCGTCCGCGTCGTCGATCATCGCAGCCCTGCCCCGGTCACGACGTCGAGTCGCAACAGATCCTCCACCGTCTCCCGGCGGATCACCGCCCGGGCCATGCCGTCTCGCACCGCGACCACCCCTGGCCGTGGCACGTGGTTGTAGTTGCTGGCCAGTGACCGGCAGTAGGCCCCGGTCGCCGGCACCGCGAGCAGGTCACCCGGTGCGAGGTCGCCGGCGAGGAACTCGTCCTTGACGACGATGTCCCCGGACTCGCAGTGCTTGCCGACCACGCGGGCCAGGGTCGGCGTCACGTCGGAGTGCCGGGAGGCCAACGTGCAGGAGTAGTCGGCGTCGTACAGGGCGGTACGGATGTTGTCGCTCATGCCGCCGTCCACGCTGACGTACGTGCGGGTCGCGCCGCCGTCGAGCGGGACCTGCTTGACGGTGCCGACGGTGTACAGCGTGCACACGGCCGGCCCGGCGATCGCGCGGCCCGGCTCGATCGACAGGTGCGGCACGTCGAGGCCGAGCGCCTTGCACTCGTGGGCGACGATGCCGAGCAGTCCTTCGGCCAGCTCCGCCGGCGTCTGTGGGGTGTCCTGCGTCGTGTACGCGATGCCGAAGCCGCCGCCGAGGCCGAGCTCGGGCAGCACGACGTCGAGCTCGTCGGCGATCCGGGCGTGCAGGGCTAGCACGTGCCGGGTGGCGACCTCGAAGCCGGACGTGTCGAAGATCTGCGACCCGATGTGCGAGTGCAGACCCACCAGTCGCAGCGACCCGGTGCCGAGCACCCGGCGGGCGGCTTCGAACGCGTGGCCCTCGCTGATCGAGAGGCCGAACTTCTGGTCCTCGTGCGCGGTGGCGATGTACTCGTGGGTGTGGGCCTCCACGCCGGCCGTGACCCGTACGAGGACGCGCGGTGTGACCCGCAGCGCCGCCGCGATCCGGGACAGGCGCTCGATCTCCTCTAGCGAGTCGACGACGATGGTGCCGACGCCCGCCTCGAGCGCGTGCTCGAGCTCGTGCAGGCTCTTGTTGTTGCCGTGGAAGCCGATGCGCTCCGGCGGCACCCCCGCCCGCAGGGCCAGTGCCAGCTCGCCGCCGGTGCAGACGTCGAGAAGGAGGCCGTCGGCGATGACCCACTGGGCCACAGCGCCGCACAGGAAGGCCTTGCCCGCGTAGTAGACGTCGACGCCGGCGAACGCGTCGCGGAACTCCACCGCCCGAGAACGGAAGTCGGCCTCGTCCAGCACGTACGTCGCGGTGCCGAACCGCGCCGCGATCTCGTCGACTCGCACTCCCCCGACGACGAGCACGCCGTCGGCGTCCTTGCGGGCGGTGCGCGACCACAGCGGCCGTACGAGCTCGTTGACGTCAGTCGGCCGGTCCAGCCAGGACGGTCCGCGATGACCGGCCTGCCCGTGCAGGGCTCCCGCCTCGTGTGCGCGCACGGGTCACATCCTCTCGGGCGCAGTCACGCCGAGCAGGTCCAGGCCGTTGGCGATCACCTGACGCGTCGCGGCCACGAGCAGCAGCCGTGCGCGATGCAGGTCCGACGGCTCCTGCGCGCCCATCGGCAGCACGCGGCAGACGTCGTAGAAACGATGGAAGGTGGCCGCGGTGTCCTCGAGGTAGCGGGCGACCCGGTGCGGCTCGCGCAGCTGTGCCGCCTGTGACACCACGTGCGGGAACTCCGCCAGCGCTCGCAGCAGCAGGCCCTCGCGCTCGTGGGACAGCAGTGCCGGCTCGAAGGTGTCCCCGGCAGGAGCCAGCCCGAGATCGGCGGCGTTGCGCAGGATCGAGGACAGCCGGGCGTGCGCGTACTGCACGTAGTACACCGGGTTGTCGTTGGCCCGGCGGGACCACAGCTCGAGGTCGATGTCGATCGGCGAGTCGGCGGAGTAGCGGATCAGCGCATACCGGGCGGCGTCGACGCCGATCGCGTCCACGAGGTCCTCCATCCGGATCACGGTGCCGGCGCGCTTGGACATCCGCAGCGGCTCGCCGTCGCGGACGAGGTTGACCATCTGACCGATGAGGATCTCCAGGTTGCGGTGCGGCTCGTCCCCGAACGCCTGGCACATCGCCATCATCCGCCCGACGTAACCGTGGTGATCGGCTCCGAGCATGATCACCACCAGGTCGAACCCGCGTTCGCGCTTGTCCAGGTAGTACGCCAGGTCGCCGGAGATGTAGGCAGGGTTGCCGTCGGACTTGATGACGACGCGATCCTTGTCGTCGCCGAAGTCGCTGGTGCGCAGCCACCAGGCGCCGTCGGCCTCATACATCATCCCGAGGCCCTTGAGGCGGTCGATGGCCCGCTCGGCGGCCCCCGACTCGTGCAACGAGTTCTCGTGGAAGTAGACGTCGAAGTCCACCCCGAACTCGTGCAGGTCGGTCTTGATCTGGTCGAACATCATGTCGACGCCGACTCGCCGGAACGTCTCCCGGATCTCCCCCTCCGGCAGCGCCAGGACGCCCGGCTCACGGCGCACGACCTCGGCTGCGATCTCCTCCACATAGGCGCCCGCGTACCCGTTGTCCGGGACTGCGCGGTGCTCAGCCGTAGCCACGAGCGAGCCCACGAACCGGTCGATCTGCGCTCCGTGGTCGTTGAAGTAGTACTCGCGAGTCACGTCGGCGCCGGTGAAGGCGAAGATGCGAGCCAGGCTCTCTCCTGCCGCCGCCCAGCGGGTGCCACCGAGGTGGATCGGACCGGTCGGGTTCGCCGACACGAACTCGAGGTTGATCCGCTGCCCGGCCAGTGCGTCGCTGCGACCGTACGCGGAGCCCGCGGCGACGACGTCGGCAGCCACCGTCGCCTGGGCGCCCGCCTCGATGCGCAGGTTCAGGAAGCCCGGGCCCGCCACCTCCGCGGCGCCGATGCCCTCGACCTGCACGAGGGCGCCGGCGAGCTCGGCTGCCAGTTCCCGCGGATCGCGCCCCGCCTTCTTGGCCAGCTGCAGCGCGACGTTGGTCGCGTAGTCCCCGTGCTCACGGACCTTGGGACGCTCGACGCGCACGTGCGAAGGCACGCCGTCGGGCAGGTTCAGAGCGCCCTGCCGGCGCAGGGCGTGCAGTGCGGCGACGATCACGCCGGACAGCTGGTCGGGGGTCACCGGCCCAGCGTATCGACGCGCCGGCACCAGCGGACCGTCAGCCGCTGCGCCGGGACATTGCCGCGTGGACAGCCTCGGTGAGCGTCTCGGGGTCGAAGGGCTTGGTGACGTACCCGTCGACACCGATCTGGGCTGCGCGCGCGGCACCGGACGGGCCTGCCTGGGTGGTCACGATGACCAGTGGCAGGTGGCGGGTGCGTGGTGTCTCCCGCATGCGGGCGGCGGCGCTGAAGCCGTCCAGCCGTGGCATGACGACGTCGAGGGTGACGACGTCGGGCAGATCGTCGTCCGGACAGCTCGCCAGCTGGTCCAGCGCGTCCTGCCCGTCCACCGCCTCGACGACGTCGAAGCCGTCCAGCTCGAGGTTGATCCGGATCAGCAGTCGCAGCGCTGCGGTGTCGTCCACCACCAGGACGCGCGGCCGTGCGGGGGGTGCGAGAGGCGACGGTGGCACGGCAACAGGCTAGCCCTCGCCGGGCATGCGTTAGTCTCGATTCGCATGCTGGGCCCCCGTAGCTCAGGGGATAGAGCGCCGCCCTCCGGAGGCGGAAGCGCAGGTTCGAATCCTGCCGGGGGCACCCTCCGCCGACCGCCCCGCTGATGCCGGGCACCATCAACGCTGCCGGGTGTAACCAGACAGTCACTGTGAGTTATATCACTCCCGCCCAAACCATTCCGCATTGGAATCCTTGTCATGGTATTACCGCTTTACACGGACATGGGAAGCGCAGCTCCAAAGTAATCTCGGCCAGTATCCATAACGTCACCCGGTGTGACGCGTTAGTACGTACAGTCACATGAAAGCGGGCGAGGCATCACAAGGCGTCGCCCGCCATCAACTGACACGGCCGCTCCAGATCCCGGAGTCGCCGTCACCTTGCAGCACTCCTCGGAGGAAAACATGATCCGACTCTCCCGCGGCCCAGTCATCGGGGCCCTCGCCACGTGTCTGGCGCTGTCCAGCACTCTCACCGGCTCGGCGGTGGCCGGGGCGGCCCAGGCGGCACCGGACGCCAGGACCACCCAGACCGCCTTCGGCCTGGCCGCCGCCGGGTACGGCACCCGCGTGCAAGGTGGTGACGTCCCGGCTGAGTCCGGCCGGACCGCGTTCAGCATCATCGCCTGCACCAAGCTCGCCGGGCTGGAGAAGCGCAACCAGCTGCTCAGCCTCATCAACCGCGAAGGGGTCAGGGTCAGCGGTGTCAGGACCCGGCAGTGGACCACGCGGCAGCCCAACACGCCCAACGGCGTCACGGTTTCCTCGCACTCCCTGACCACCATCGCCTCGGTCAAGCTCGGGGACACCGGGCTCCTGGGCGACGGCCTGGTAATCGAGGGCCTGCGGCTGAAGACCCGCGCGTTCCACGACGACCGGGGCTTCAACACCCAGCGAAGCTTCGGCTTCAGGAACGCCGACCTCCTCGGAGTGCCGGGGCTGCTGGACCCGAACCCCGGCGAGACCATCACCGTCCCCGGTGTCGGCTCGGTGACCTTCTTCAGTGGCGCCCGTAGCAAGTCCAAGAACGGCGCGAGGGTGGAGGCCAAGGGCCTGAAGGTCAGGGTGACCGCCACTGACTCGATCGTCACGGTCGGCAGCGCGATGTCGAGGATCACCAACAAGGTCCCCGCGGGGGTCCTGGGCGGTTTCGGCCGCGCCGGAAACGCGCGCGTGCTGGACGGCACGATCGTCAGCGGCAAGCTCGCCGTGCAGATCCTGCCGTGCCAGGGCACCAATGGTGAGTGGATCCGCAACCCCACCGCCCGCCTCGACCTGCCGGGCACCCTGGTGCTGGGCGGCGCCGTCGGCAGCGCACGCGGCGACCAGATCAGCCGGACGAACGCGTACGGCATGACCCGTGGCAAGATCGCTCGGGCCGCGATCGGTGGTCGTGGGCTCGTGATCAGGGCCATCAAGGCCCAGGCCAACGTGCGCAAGGACGGCACCACCATCACCAAGACGGCCAAGGGGACCAGCGTCGGCAGCATCACCGTCAACGGCAACCCTAGGTCAGTGCCGGCCGCAGGCCAGACGGTCAACCTGGCGGGCGTGCAGATCACCGGACGTAAGGTCGTCCGGACCAAGTTCGGCATCCGGGTGATCGCGTTGCAGGTCAAGATCCCCGGCGTCGAGACCAAGGTCAACCTGGGTGAGGCATTCGCCCGGATCACGCCGAACTGACCCACCGCAGCGGTCCTGACTGACCGACTCCACGACTGACGAAGGGCCCGTGCCTCGCACGGGCCCTTCGTCATGCCCGCAGCTGCGCGTCCGGGCTCATCCGCAGCCAGCCTTGAGCTTGGCGTCCTCACCGGCGCGCCGCCCCAGGCTGCGGGCCTGCCGGCGGTCAGGGAACACCACGCTCGCGCTGCCCGCCGTGCCGAGGGTGCCATCCAGCACGCACAGCGTGCTCCGGCGCGGGTCCACGGCGAGGACGGCGCGCGCGAGGCGGTACAGCTCGACCGGACCGGCGTCGATGTCGGTGTGCTGGGTGAAGGAGTACGCGAGACGTTCAAGTGCACCCGGCTCGTCGGCCCGCTGACGTACCGCGCGCAGCCCGTCGAGCAGGAACCGGCCCTGGTTGCGGGAGCGGTCGAAGTCGCCGTCGGGCAGTGCGTAGCGTTCACGCACGAACACCAGCGACTCGACACCGTTGAGGTCGTTGAACCCGCGGCGGATGGTGGCCAGCGGCTCGACGTAGGAGTCGGGGGAGTACACGTTCACCCCACCGAGCACGAACACCATCCGCTGGAAGCCGACGAAGCTGGTGGTGAACACGTAGTCCGGCTCGATGCCCAGCAGGCCCTCGACAGCCTGTGCGGCCAGCGAGGGGCCGCCGTAGACCAGTGAGGCGTTGATCTTGTCCCTGCCGTGGCCCGGGATGTCGACGTAGGAGTCCCGGGGGATGCCGATGACGGTCGAGTCGCCCGTGCGGGCGTTGAACCCGACCATCTGGATCGCGTCGGCGCGGCTGCTCAGGACCGGCTCACCGGGACGTGCATCCGAGCCCAGCGCCAGGATCCACACCACCGGATCGCCGGTGTCCAGACCCGATGCCCCCTGCACCGCTACCAGCGAAGCCTGGAACTGCTGGCGCCCGGAGTCGGGAACGAGGACGGCGAGCACCGCGAGCCAGATGCCCAGGGTGACCCGGCGTCTGAGTCGTCTCATCAGCGTCTCGCCGTCGGGTTCTCGCTGCGGGCGAACGAGCCCACCGCTGCCACCGAACGCGAGAGGTCGAACCCGAAGACCCGCCATCCGCCGGCGGTCGCGGTGAGGTACAGCTCCCCCCGCACGACCTGCTCCACCTGGGCGCCGCCCGGGCGGGCACCCACGAGCACCAGCGTCACCTGCGCCGTGGCGCCGGCCGGACCGCGCCCAGGAGCGAACACCGCGGCCTCGACGCTGCGTGTGGTGGGCACCACCGGCCCGAGCTCGGCCGCCAGCAACCGACCGGTCGTGACGTCGGCCTGGCGCGCCGCCTGCTGCGCCGCCGAGGCAGTGAACACCTCGAAGGCTGCCGCCAGGTCCGCACGGGCCAGGTCGCCGTCGAGGTACGCGGAATCGAACCAGCGACCGACGGTCTCGGCGATGTCGTCCTTGACCTGGCTACGCTGCGTCGCCGACAGGTTGCCGCCCACGCCTACCACCCGGGCCCGCATCGGCGCATCGTCGACGACGAGCCGCGGCGCGTCGGACCCGGTCGTGGGCGGGTCGGACCCGGTCGTGGGTACGGGTGCTCGCGGGAGGCCACCTCCTGGCTCCGGCTCCCCGTCCCCGGTGCACGCACCGATCACCGGTGTCATCGCCAGGCCGGCCACGGCGAGCAGCGCAGCTTGCCGGCGGGTTCGGGGACTCGTCCTCACAGCGGTCAGCATGCTCGACTGCGGGGCCGAGTCAAAGCGGCCCGCCCAGGGCGGGACACCACGGGCAGTGACGCACGGGCGACCCGGCAGGTGCGTTGGTGCTCATCGTGTCGCGAGAAGCATTAGCCTGGGTGGTTGAACCCCGGTACGCGCAGCCAGTGGAAGAGGCGATCCAGGCAGTGGCCAAGTCTTCGCAGGACAACCCCCTCCAGGCGTTCGGCGCCAACGAATGGCTCGTGGACGAGATGCGCGAGCGATACACGAAGGATCCCTCCTCGGTCGAGCAGGCCTGGGTGGACTACTTCACCGGTACCGACGCCGGCCCCGCGGGCCGCGGCAACGGGACGGCCGCCGCGCGGTCCGCCTCCGAGGCGCCGGGCAAGCCGGCCCCGGCCCAGTCGCCCGCGAAGACCACGGCTTCGGAGGCCAAGGCCAGCGCTCCGCCGCTGAAGACGGCTCCACAGGACACCGACGCCGCCACCACCCGCGCGGTGGAGACCACGTCGGCGGACACCAAGGCCAAGGGGGACGCCGCCGACAGCAAGCCGGTGCCCAAGGACCAGCCCTCACCCGCCAAGCCGGTCGCCGCCGACGAGCCGGAGCTCGTCGTGCTGCGCGGGGCCTCGGCGCGCACGGTCAGCAACATGGACGCGTCGTTGACGGTCCCGACCGCCACCAGTGTCCGTTCGCTGCCGGTCAAGCTGCTCATCGACAACCGCATCGTCATCAACTCCCACCTCGCCCGCGCGCGCGGCGGAAAGGTGTCGTTCACGCACCTCATCGGCTACGCGCTCGTGCAGGCGCTGAAGACGATGCCGGAGATGAACGTCGGCTTCGCCGAGATCGACGGCAAGCCGAACGTCGTCAAGCCCGCGCACATCAATCTCGGGCTCGCGATCGACCTGCCCAAGCCCGACGGCACCCGACAGCTGCTCGTACCCTCCATCAAGGCCGCCGAGGGCATGGACTTCGCCAGCTTCTGGGGGGCCTACGAGGACGTGGTGACGCGTGCCCGCAACGGCAAGCTCAGCGTCGAGGACTTCAAGGACACCACGGTCACGCTGACCAACCCGGGCACGATCGGCACCAACCACTCGGTGCCGCGCCTGATGAGCGGGCAGGGCGCGATCATCGGAGTCGGGTCGATGGAGTACCCGCCGGAGTTCCAGGGTGCCTCCGAGCGCACCCTGGCCGAGTCCGCCATCTCCAAGATGATGACGCTCACCTCGACGTACGACCACCGGGTCATCCAGGGTGCGCAGTCCGGTGAGTTCCTGCGTCGCGTGCACCAGCTGCTGCTCGGCGAGGATCGCTTCTACGACGACATCTTCGCAGCACTGCGCATCCCGTACGAGCCGGTGCGCTGGGCCCAGGACATCTCGGTCAGTCACGACGACGAGATCCACAAGCAGGCCCGGGTCCTCGAGCTGATCCACGCCTACCGCGTCCGGGGCCACATGATGGCCGACACGGACCCGCTGGAGTACCAGCAGCGCAGTCACCCCGACCTCGACGTGCTCTCCCACGACCTCACGCTGTGGGACCTCGAGCGGGAGTTCGCCACGGGCTCGTTCGGCGGCTCGCGGCGCTTCATGAAGCTGCGTCACATCCTCGGCATCCTGCGCGACTCGTACTGCCGCACCACCGGCATCGAGTACATGCACATCCAGGACCCCGAGCAGCGCCGCTGGATCCAGGAGCGGGTGGAGCAGCCGCACACCAAGACCCCGCGCGACGAGCAGCTGCGAATCCTGCACAAGCTCAACCAGGCCGAGGCGTTCGAGACGTTCCTGCAGACCAAGTTCGTCGGCCAGAAGCGTTTCAGCCTCGAGGGTGCGGAGACCACCATCCCGCTGATCGACGAGATCGTCGACGCTGCCGCGCAGTCCGACCTCGACGAGGTCACGATCGGGATGGCCCACCGTGGCCGGCTGAACATGCTCGTCAACATCGTCGGCAAGAGCGTCAGCCAGGTGTTCCGCGAGTTCGAGGGCAACATCGACCCGCGCACCGTGCAGGGCTCGGGCGACGTGAAGTACCACCTCGGCGCCGAGGGCGAGTTCGTCGGCCAGGACGGCGACACGATCCGCGTCTCGCTGGCCGCCAACCCGTCACACCTCGAGACCGTCAACCCGGTGCTCGAGGGCATCGCCCGCGCCAAGCAGGACCTGCTCGACAAGGGCGCCGCCTACCCGGTGCTGCCGCTGCTCGTGCATGGTGACGCGGCTTTCGCCGGGCAGGGTGTCGTCGCGGAGACGCTCAACCTGTCGCAGCTGCGCGGCTACCGCACCGGCGGCACCATCCACGTGGTCGTCAACAACCAGGTCGGGTTCACCACCTCACCCGCGCAGCTGAGGTCCTCGCTGTACTGCACGGACGTCGCCCGGATGGTCCAGGCTCCGATCTTCCACGTCAACGGTGACGACCCCGAGGCCTGCATCCGGGTGGCCCGGCTCGCCTTCGACTACCGCCAGGCGTTCAAGAAGGACGTGGTCATCGACCTCGTTTGCTACCGCCGCCGCGGGCACAACGAGGGCGACGACCCCAGCTACACCCAGCCGCTGATGTACGACCTGATCGAGAAGAAGCGCTCGGTGCGCAAGCTCTACACCGAGGCTTTGGTCGGCCGTGGCGACATCACGGTCGAGGAGGCCGAGTCGGCGCTGCGCGACTACCAGTCCCAGCTCGAGCGTGTCTTCACCGCGGTCAAGGAGGCCGGAAACGAGCCGGCCCCCTACACCACGGTGCCGGAGTACCCCACCAAGCCCGACGAGCTCGGCGAGGGCGACACCGCGACCACGCCGGAGGTGCTCAAGGCGATCGGCGACGCGTACAGCAACATCCCCGACGACTTCACGGTGCACCCCAAGGTGCTCCCGCAGCTGCAGCGTCGCGCCGCCGCGATCACCAGCGGACCCATCGACTGGGGCACCGGCGAGATCATCGCGATGGGGTCGCTGCTCATGCAGGGGCGCGCGGTGCGGCTGTCCGGGCAGGACTCCCGTCGCGGTACGTTCGTCAGCCGGTTCGCCACGATCATCGACCGCCACGACGCCGGTGAGTGGACGCCGCTGGCCCACCTGAGCGAGGACCAGGGCAGCTTCTTCATCTACGACTCGCTGCTCTCGGAGTACGCCGTGGTCGGGTTCGAGTACGGCTACTCGGTGGCCCGGCCCGAGGCGCTGGTGATGTGGGAGGCGCAGTTCGGCGACTTCATCAACGGCGCGCAGATCATCGTGGACGAGTACATCACCGCCGGTGAGGCCAAGTGGAACCAGAAGTCCGGCGTGGTGCTCCTGCTGCCGCACGGTTTCGAGGGCCAGGGCCCGGACCACTCCTCGGCCCGGATCGAGCGCTTCCTCGAGACCGCCGCGAGCGATGCGTACACGGTCGCCCAGCCGTCGACGCCCGCGTCGTACTTCCACCTGCTGCGCCGGCACGCGCTGCGGGAGAAGCACCAACCGATGATCGTGTTCACGCCCAAGTCGATGCTGCGGAGCAAGGCTGCGGTGTCGATGCCCGAGGACTTCACCGGGGGCAGCTTCCGCCCCGTGATCGGCGACGACACCGTCGACGCGGACCGGGTCGAACGGGTGCTGCTGTGCAGCGGGCGGGTCGCCTGGGACCTGCTGGCCGAGCGCAAGAAGCGTGAGGGCGACGAACCCCGTACGGCGATCGTCCGCCTCGAGCAGCTGTACCCGCGCCCGGTCGAGGAGATCAAGGCCGAGCTGGCGAGGTACCCACACCTCACCGAGCTGCGCTGGGTGCAGGACGAGCCCGCCAACATGGGGCCGTGGCCGCACATGGCCCTGCACCTGACCGGCGAGCTCGACGAACTGCCGTTGCACTGCGTGTCGCGTCCGGAGTCGACGTCACCCGCGGTCGGTCAGGCCTCGCGCCACACCGATGAGAACAAGACGCTCATGCAGCAGGCCTTCTCCTGACGTGTACTTCACCGACCGTGGCATCGAGGAGCTGACCGCGCGTCGCGGCGACGAGGACGTATCCCTCGCCTGGCTCGGCGAGCGACTGACCGAGTTCGTCGACCTGCACCCTGAGTTCGAGACACCGGTCGAGCGGTTCGCCACCTGGCTCGCGCGCCTCGACGACGAGGACGACTGATCCCCGGACCATCGCGGATCCCGACCCGCAGCGTGCATGGCGCGGGCTCTGTTCGTGCTGCTCGTTGTAGCGCCGAGGGCGGCACCACGTTCGGCCACCACGTCACCCGCCCACCGAGTCGCCGCTGCACGACTGGCCGAGGTTGGTGCCACCTGATGAGCCACGGTGACTCCTTCCTGGCGGTCCTGCGGACCCGGCTGGACTCGCCGGGGCTCTACTGCCTGGACGAGCCCGAGGCCGCCCTGTCCTTCAGCTCGATGCTGGGCCTCCCCGGTGCGCTGCACGACCCTGCGGTCGCGGGGTCCCAGGTGCTGTGTGCGTGCCACCGCCGGGCTTGCGCCGGGCCATCCGGATCTCGTCCAGCTCGAACGAGGGGTCGTGCCTGACCGTACCGTCGGCCACGAAGCGGTGCCGCGCGTAGAAGCTCCGGGCACGAGGGTTGCCCGCGAAGACCCAGAGATAGGCATCCGCGTCGCCGACTGCGACGTCGACCAGCCGATCGGCAATGCCCGATCCGTGGTGGCGTGCCAGCAGGTAGATCGCCTTCAGCTCGAACGGCAGGTCGATGCCCTCGTCGCGTCCTGCCCCGGCCACCACGAAGCCGACGACGCCGTCGTCAGCCGTGGCTGCGATCCATGTGGCGTCTGCTCCGGCGATGATCCGACCCCAGAGCCTGACGCGTGCCCCGGGATCGACGGTGCGCCGCGCGAGTACCGCGTGTCCGGCGAGCCGGGTGTACGCCTCGCGCCAGCACGCGAACTGGCACGCCGCGATGGCGTCCGCATCGGCTGTTGTCGCCGGTCGTACGGTCACGGACTGATCCTCCTCCTCCGAACGGCGCGACTGCCCATGGCACGTTGTCACTGCCCATGGGACGCAACCCATGGTTGGTGCGGTTTACCAGGGTCCCCTGGTAAACCGCCGCCGGCGTGCTGGACCGCAGCCGGCGTGCTGGACCGCCGCCGGGGTCACAGGGTGAAGACGACCTTGCCGAACACGTCCCCGCCGGCCATGGCGGCGAAGCCTTCGCGGGCCCGGTCCATCGGCAGGACCCGGTCGATCAGCGGTCTGGTGCCTGTGACCTGGAGGAACCTCGCCAGCTGTAGCAGTTCTTCGCGGGTGCCCATCGTCGAGCCGACCACCTTCATCGACAGGTAGAAGATGCGCGTCAGCTCGGCGTCGGACGGCTTGGCCCCGGAGGTGGCACCGGAGATGACGACCGTGCCACCGGGCTTGAGGGACCTGATCGAGTGCGACCAGGTGGCCGCCCCCACGGTCTCCATCACCGCGTCCACCTTGGCCGGCAACCGGGCTCCGCTCTCGACCGCCTCGTGGGCACCGATCTCCAGCGCGCGGGACCGCTTGGCCTCGTCCCGGCTGGTCGCGAAGACCCGCAGTCCGGCAGCCCTCGCCAACATGATGAGGGCGGTGGAGACGCCACCGCCCGCCCCCTGGACCAGCACCGTGTCACCCGGCTTGAGCTCGCTGTTGGTGAACAGCATCCGGTACGCCGTCAGCCACGACGTCGGCAGGCATGTCGCCTCCTCGAAGGAGAGCCCCGCCGGCTTGGGCACGACGTTGCGACGCGGCACTGCGACCTGCTCGGCGAAGGTGCCCTCGTACCGCTCCGACAGCAGCGAACGCCTCGGGTCGAGGGTCTCGTCGCCGAGCCAGTTCGGGTCGCAGATGACAGCGTGCACGAGGACCTCGTGGCCGTCCGCGTCGACGCCCGCAGCATCGCAGCCGAGGATGCGCGGGAGCTCGTCCTGCCCGAGTCCGACCCCGCGCAGCGACCAGAGGTCGTGGTGGTTGAGTGCAGCTGCCCGGACCGAGACCGTGGTCCACCCGTCGGGAACGAACGGGGCCGGTCGCTGTCCCAGCAGCAACCCGGACAGCGGGTCGTTGCTGCTGAAGGACTCGACGCACGCGGAGAACATGTGCTCGACCCTAGGCTGCGACGTCAGTGCTGTCAGGCCCGCACCCCACCAGCCCGGCGGCGCGGGAACTCTCGGTAGACCCGGGGTCCGAGGCTCGCAGTGGTGACCCCCGCCCCGATACATTGCGCTGACCGCCCGTGCGCGTCGGGAGCGCCGGGGTGCACCGAGCGGACACGTCAAGGAGAGGAAGCCTGTGACCGACGTTGAGGCGCGACACCGCGCCTTGCACGACACAGAGATCGAGCTGGAGGTCCCTGCCGCTGGAGAGTACCTCTCGGTGCTGCGTACCGCAGCCGCTGGCCTGGCTGCTCGGATGGACTTCACGCTCGACGACATCGAGGACCTGCGGATCGCGGTCGACGAGGCGTCCTCGATGCTGCTGGCACAGGCGAACCCGGGAACGCGCCTGCGCTGCCGCTTCGTCCTCGGCGACGACACCGTCACCTTCAGCGCGTCGGTACGCACCAGCCGTCCACAGCTGCCCTCCAAGGAGGGCTTCGCCTGGACGGTGCTGACCGCCGTGGCCAGCTCCGTGGACGTCCGACTGTCCGAACCCGACCTGCTGACGATCGAGCTCACTCGGCAACGGCCCGCCTCCCGAGGCTGAGGCGGCCGGACTCGCCGTGAACTCCCCTCCCACGCCGTCCCAGGACGACCGCCCGTCGGCGCGCCTGCCGCTGTCGGTGCCCGCCGAGGACGATCCGCGCGCAGCGACACGCACAGCGTTGCTCGCCCTCGTGCGACTGGACGAAGACAGCCCGCAGCGCGCTCAACTGCGTGAGCAGCTCGTGCGGGCGAACCTACCGCTCGTGGAACACCTCGCACGCCGGTTCGCCAACCGTGGCGAGCCACTCGACGATCTGACCCAGGTGGGAACCATCGGCCTGCTCAAGGCCATCGACCGGTTCTCACCCGAACGGGGAGTCGAGTTCTCGACGTACGCGACACCCACCATCGTCGGAGAGATCAAGCGACACTTTCGCGACCGCGGGTGGTCGATCCGGGTGCCCCGCCGGCTGCAGGAGATGCGGCTGTCGCTCAGCATCGCCACCGGTGAGCTCACCCAGCAGCTGGGGCGGTCGCCCACCGTGGCCGAGATCGCCGACTGGATGCACGTGAGCCAGGACATGGTCCTGGAGGGGCTCGAGTCGGCCAACGCCTACGCCACGATCTCATTGGACGCCCAGGACTACCCGAGCGAGGGTGACGGTGCGAGCATGGTGGACACCCTCGGTGAGATCGACGCCGAGCTCGGAAACGTGGAGTATCGCGAGTCCCTGCGCCCGCTGCTGGCCGGGCTCGATCCACGGGACCGGCAGATCCTGGTGCTGCGGTTCTTCCACGGGTGCACCCAGTCCCAGATCGCTGCCGAGATCGGGATGTCCCAGATGCACGTGTCGCGGCTGCTGTCCCGAACGTTGGCGCGCCTGCGGGCCGGACTGTCGCAGGACTAGGGGTGTGACCCAACCGACAGCGGGTTTAGGGTTGTGAAGAGCGCCAAGACTTGTCACGCTGGAACCCTCGCGTTCGCAGGCTGGCTGAAACGCGCCCGCCTGCGCTTCGTCCACCATGTGGGATCACCCCTTCCCCTGGTGGTTGACTTCGTGAACGGATTCACAACGTACGAGGCGGCAGTCACCCAGACCGTCGCTCCCGCAACTGACAAGGAGCCGCCGCCATGGATTGGCGTCACCGCTCGGCGTGCCTCGACGAGGATCCCGAGCTGTTCTTCCCGATCGGCAACACCGGTCCCGCCATCCTCCAGATCGAGGAGGCCAAGCAGGTGTGCCGTCGCTGCGACGTGCGCGAACAGTGCCTTGCGTGGGCGCTGGAGTCCGGACAGGACCACGGGGTCTGGGGTGGCCTGAGCGAGGACGAGCGTCGCGCTCTCAAACGCCGCAACGCCCGGGCGCGCATCCGTACGGCCTGACGCAGCCCGCTGCCCCTTCCGGTGCTCGGCTCAGCCGACGCCGGACAGGGGCAGCGTCGCGCTCACGACCGTTCCGCCGCCGCTGCCCGATGGTGTCGAGAAGGTGAGCGTCCCCCCGAGGTCTCCCTCGACCAGGGTCGACATGATCGACACCCCGAGATTGCTCGACGATGCCGGGTCGAAGGTCGCCGGAAGCCCCCGCCCGTCGTCGGTCACCGTGACCGTCAGCCATCCGTCTGCTCGTTGGGCCCCGATGCGCAGGTGGCCGGGCCTGGCCCCGAGGCCGTGCTCGACGGCGTTCTGCATCATTTCGGTGAGCACCATCGCCAACGGTGTGGCGACCTCTGCCGACAGCACTCCGAACGTCCCGACCCGCGAGGTCGAGACCGTGGCGCCCTGGGAGTAGACCTCGACGACCATCAGGCGCAGCCGGTCGGCGATCTGGTCGAACTGCACCGTCTCGTCGAAGGCCTGGCTGAGCGTTTCGTGGACCACCGCGATGGTCCCTACCCGCGTGACAGCCTCCTCGAGCGCCTCGCGTCCCGGCCCGAGCGGCAGCCGCCGGCCCTGCAGCCTCAGCAGCGCTGCCACCGTCTGCAGGTTGTTCTTGACCCGGTGATGGATCTCCCGGATCGTCGCCTCCTTGGTCATCAGCTCGCGCTCGCGCAGCCGGAGCTCGGTGACGTCGCGCATCAGGACCAGCGCCCCCGTTCGCGAGCGTCCGGTCGACAGCGGGATGACCCGGATCACCAGTGAGGTCGCGTCGCCCTGGAGCTCTGCGGATCCCGCAACGATGCCGGCGAGCATCGTCGCGATGCCTCGGTCGACCGGCTCGCGCGAGGCGTCGGCGAGATCGCGGACCACCGCCGCGAGCGACAGCCCGACCACGTCGCCCACCAGACCCAGGCGTCGGATCGCCGACATGGCATTGGGGCTCGCGTACGTCACCCGCCCGGCCGAGTCAACGCGCACGAACCCGTCACCGACCCGCATCGAGTCTGCGAGGTCCGGCCGCTCCCCCGGGATCGGGAAGTCGCCCGCGCCGATCATTCGGGTGAGGTCGCCTGCGGTCTGCAGGTACGACAGCTCCAGTCTGCTCGGCGTCCGGATCCCGAGCAGGTTGGTGCTGCGGGCGATGATCCCGAGCAGCCGTTCGCCTCGGCGTACCGGGATGGTCTCCAGGCGGACCGGGACCTCGTCGCGCCACTCCGGATCGCCCTCGCGCACGATACGTCCCTCGTGCCACGCTGCGTCGATGAGCGGCTTGCTGCCCGCTGCGACGAAGCTGCCCACGATGTCGTCCAGGTAGGCGGTCGGTCCGGTCGTGGGCCGCATCTGGGCGCCGGCCCAGAAGCCGGCACCGTCGGCGTCGGGCAGCCACAGGACGAGGTCGGCGAAGCTTAGATCGGCGATGATCTGCCAGTCGACGACCAGCAGATGCAGCCAGGCCAGGTCCTCGGCCGACAGGGTGGTCCGGTGGCGTACGACGTGGTCCAGCGAGGGCACGACCGGAGCCTAGCCGTGGGAGTGTCGTGCCACGGTCACGGTCCACCCGACCGTCCGCGCATTCTCGTGCGACCGTCCGCGCATTCTCGTGCGACCGTCCGCGCATTTTCGTGCGACCGGCGTCAGCCGACCCGGAAGCGGAAGCCCTGCCGATCGACCACCACGCGTGTCACCGTCCCCCGCGTCTGACGCGGGGGCCATCCGTTCGGATGCGCGACGTTCTCCCGCAGCAGCCTTGCGTCGACGTACGTGGGCGTGGCGGTGACATCGACCCGCATTCCGAGAGGGCTGGCGCCCAGGCGCTCGGCGCCCGAGAAAGCGCGGACCGGCGCCCGAGAAAGCGCGGACTGCGCTGTGGGAGGATGGGCGGGCAACCGTTGCAAGGAGGACCGCATGGGCAAGACCGGCCGCAAGCGCCGCGCTCGCAAGAAGAAGGGCGCCAACCACGGCAAGCGTCCCAACGCGTGACGCTCTGAGCTCAGCGTGAGGCTCCGTACCCGGCAGTCGGGGTACGGGGCCTGCCGCATGCTCGGGCCGGCTCAGAAGGCGTGGCCGGGACCCCGCTCCTCGATGCTGATCTGCACCTGTACCTCGTGGATCGACAGCAGCACCCGCTCGCGCAGCGGCACGGGCGCCTGCTCCGTGCAGGAACGGGCCACGAGGGTGCGCACAATCTGCTCCAGGTCGTACTTCTCCAGGCACGGGGCACAGGCCTCGAGGTGCTGGCGGATCAGACGCGAGTTGGTCACGTCGATCTCGTCGTCGATGAACAGATAGAGAGCCTCGAGGACGTCGGCGCAGTCCTGCGGTTCGGTCGGGTCCTCGGCAGTCATCACCGCTCACCTGCCGACGCGGCAGCCATGCCCCGGCCGCGGGCGTAGTCCGAGAGCAGCTCGCGCAGCTGGCGGCGTCCGCGGTGCAGGCGCGACATCACTGTGCCGATCGGTGTGCCCATGATCTCGGCGATCTCCTTGTACGGGAAACCCTCGACGTCGGCGAGGTAGACGGCGTACCGGAAGTCCTCGGGC
Organism: Actinomycetota bacterium; assembly: GCA_030859165.1. Taxonomy (GTDB): domain Bacteria; phylum Actinomycetota; class Actinomycetes; order Propionibacteriales; family Nocardioidaceae; genus JACCXZ01. The sequence goes on along the minus strand of JALZKQ010000109.1, from coordinate 10,681 downwards.
AACGCCTGCAGCGCGTCCTTGACGTCGGAGTCCGGGAGGTGCTCCAGCGCCTCCATCTCCGCGGACTTCAGGCCCGACGAGCCGTGCGACTCCGCGGCGGCGAGCTGCCAGTCCTCGATCTCGTCGGTCATCTGCTGCTGCGGCTGGCGCTGCTTCTTGCGGTAGGAATTGATGTAGGTGTTCGTCAGGATGCGATACAGCCACGCCTTGAGGTTGGTCCCCGGGCGGAACTGGTGAAACGCGCTATACGCCTTCGCGAACGTCTCCTGGACGAGGTCCTCGGCATCCGACGGGCTGCGCGTCATGCGCATGGCAGCCCCGTAGAGCTGGTCGAGGAAGGGCAGCGCGTCGCGCTCGAACCGGGCCCGGCGCTCCTCGGTGGTCTCGGTGGCCACGTCGACGTCGGCAGCCTCTTCGGAGTCGAGCAGCAGCGGCGGTGTCGTCGGATTCGCGGGCGATCCAGTCGTGTCTCTCATCGCCGCCCAGACTACCCGGGGGCTCTGACGCCCGTGGGTTGCCGACCTGGTGGGTGCCACCGCCAGCGTGGACGTGCTCGTGCTCGGACGGTCGCACAATAATGCGCGGACGGTCGGGTGGGTCTCGTCGGATCGGTCCAGGCACACCGCTCGGGCACTCACTCGGACTCCTTACCCACGCGCTGGCCGGACAACCGGTGACAACCATCAGGTCGCAGCGGTTGTTCCCCGCCGGTCAGCGTCCACCCACCAGGGACTGCATCCAGCCCAGGACGGCGAGCACGACGAGGTCGAGCGCCTGCTCCTGCGTGGTCCCGGACCGCTTTGGCACGGCGAACCCGTGGTCGGCGTCGTGGATCGGCACCACGTTGGTCTCGCGCGGGAACTCCTGCGGGGCACCGAAGGTGTCACGTGTGCCTTGCAGCACGAGGCTCGGCAGCGCGCAGGAGGTCAGCTCGTCGAGCCGCGACTTGTGCGGTGCGGCCGGCGGGTGCAGCGGGAACGCCAGGGCGAGCACCCCGACGGCACCGAGACCACGGCCGGTACGGGCAGCCACCCGGGCGCCGGCGCTGCGGCCTCCGACCACCATGGGCGTACGCGCGCGCAACCGGCTGACGATGGCGTGGAACCCCTCGTCGAGGGCGGCCGGAGCAGGGGCGACCCGCTTGCCGGCGTACCGCCAGGGCTGCTCGACCAGCGAGACCGTGATCCCCTCGCGCGGCAGGGACCAGAACAACCGGTCCAGGTCGGGGGCGTCGATGCCTCCGCCCGCCCCGTGACCGAGGACCAGCGTGGCCCACGGGCTCGGCGGACGGCGCTGCACCACCCGGCCCGGACCCTGGGGGGTGTCGACGAGGCGTTCCTCGATCACGGTGGCTCCGGCAGCGTGAGCTGTTCGGACTCGACCGCGAGGGGCTCGAGCAGGTGCGGTCCGTTGTTGCGCACGCTGTTGACCTCGGTCGAGACGGGGTAGGAGTCCAGGCGACCGGGGGCGGCCGGTACCAGCAGGCCGAGCAGCTCGTCGCGGTCGGTGCTCGCGGTGTCCAGCCAGCTCTCCCAGCGCTCCGGCTCCACGAGCAGCGGCATCCGGTCGTGGATGTGCCCGAGCGAGTCCTCGGCCGAGGTCGTCAGCACCGTGCTGCTCCAGACGAAGGCGCCCGGGTCGTCGTCGGACTGCACTGCCGGGTCGCGCCAGATCTCGTACAGGCCGGCCATCGCCAGCCGGCTCCCGTCACGTGGACGGATGAAGAACGGCTGCTTGAGCGGCTTGCCACCGCGCCCGACCTCGGCGGTCTCGTACCACTCGTAGTACCCGTCGGCGGGCAGCAGACAGCGCCGGGCCGCGAAGGCACGGCGGTACGCGGGCTTCTCGGCGACGGTCTCCATCCGTGCGTTGATCATCCTCGCGCCGACCGAGCGCTCCTTTGCCCACGACGGGATCAGACCCCACCGCAGGGAGGTCAACCGGCGCACCGGCCCCCGGCCGGGCGCTTCCCGCGCAGGTCTGGAGACGATCGCGGGCACCGTGGCGGTGGGAGCCACGTTGTAGTCCGGAGCCAGGTCCTCGCGCAGCACGACCTGCTCGACCTCGAACTCCTCGACCAGATCCTCCGGGGACGCACTGGCCGCGTACCTGCCACACATGACGCGAAGCCTGGCACAGGACGTTCGAAAACGGGTCGGCCCTCCACCGCTGAGGCCCTACCCTGACGGCACCGGCACTGACGAGGACGAGTAGGCGCACGACCACCGGAGCCCAGCGAGCCGCCGTTGCTGCGAGGGCGGACTCCGGCCGGGCGCCCAAGACACCTCCGAGCCGACGCAGGACATGAGGCCGTACGCGCAACCGTACGACGAAGGTGTGGTGGCACCGCGACCACCCGATCGCCCACACCTCCCGGGACCAGCACTCCGTGGAGGTGGCGCCACCATGCAGTCCCCGTCCCAGCCCCGCACGCTCGTGCGCGATCTCGCCGCCTGCGTCGGCGAGCGGGTCCGCCTCGCCGGGTGGGTCCATCGGCGCCGCCGGTTGGCCGCCCTGACCTTCCTCGTCGTGCGCGACCGCTCGGGACTCGCGCAAGTGGTGGTCCGGGACGAGGACGTACGTCGGCGCCTTGACGGCATCGGCGAAGAATCCACCGTCGAGGTGCGAGGAGCTGTGGTGCCCAGTGCGCACGCGCCTGGTGGCGTCGAGCTCGTCGACCCGGAGATCGAGTCGCTCGGCGAGCCTGCCCTGACCCCGGTGATCGCACTGTGGCGGCCCGGCCTCGACGCCACGCTCCCGACGCTGCTCGACCACGCCGCGACCACCTGGCGCCATCCGCGCCGCCAGGCCGTGTGGCAGCTGGCCGCCGCGTCGATGCGAGGCTTCCGCGACACCCTGGACAGGGCCGACTACACCGAAATCGCCACACCTAAGGTGGTTGCCAGCGCGACCGAGTCGGGCGCGGACGTCTTCGAGCTCGACTGGTTCGGGCGTCCGGCCTACCTGGCGCAGTCCCCGCAGCTCTACAAGCAGATGCTGGTCGGGGTGTTCGAACGGGTCTTCGAGGTCGGGCCGGTGTTCCGGGCCGAGCCGCACGACACCGTGCGGCATCTCGCGCAGTACGTCTCCCTCGACGTCGAGCTCGGCTTCGTGCGGGACCACCGCGATGTGCTGGCCGCGCTGCGTGACTGCCTCGCCGGCATGGTCGAGGCGATCCGCTCCGACGCCGGGGAGGCCGTGGAGCGGCTCGGTGTCCGGGTGCCCGAGGTGCCGACGCAGATCCCCACGATCCACTTCCGCGACGCCTTGCGGCTGGTCGGTGCTCCCGAGGACGAGCCGGACCTCGCGCCCGAGCACGAGCGGGCACTGGGCGCGTGGGCGCTGACCGAGCACGGCAGCGACTTCCTGGCCGTCGAGGGCTACCCGGCGGCCAAGCGGGCGTTCTACACCCACCCGCAGCCCGGCGACCCGCGGTGGACCAACTCGTTCGACCTGCTCTTCCGCGGGCTCGAGCTGGTGAGCGGGGGCCAGCGACTGCACCGCTACGACGACTACGTCCACGCGCTCGAGCAGCGGGGCGAGTCGATCCAACCGTTCGAGACCTACCTCGACGTGTTCCGGCGTGGGATCCCGCCGCACGGCGGTTTCGCGATCGGCCTGGAGCGCTGGACGGCGCGTCTGGTCGAGGCGGCCAATATCCGGGAGGTGACGCTGTTCCCCCGCGACCTGCACCGGCTCACCCCATGAGCCGGGGTCCCCTGGGCAGATCGGGTCCGGACGCGGTAAGAATGGTCCATGACCCTCTTGCGAGTAGTTGCGCGCCCGATGATGGCCTCGATGTTCGTCGTGGGCGGGATCAACTCACTCAGGAACGCGACCGGCCTCGCGTCGGCGGCCAAGCCGGTGGCGGACAGGATCGTGCCGATGGTCAAGAAGGCGGCGCCGAGCGCACCCATCCCCGAGGATGTTGCCACGCTGGTCCGGATCAACGGTGCGGCTCAGGTCACGGGCGGACTGATGCTCGCGACGGGCCGGATGCCCCGGTTGTCCTCGCTGCTGCTGGCCGCCACGCTGGCCCCGACGACCGCTGCCGGGCACGCGTTCTGGAGGGAGTCCGACCCGGCCACCAGGGCCAGTCAGCAGACGCACTTCTTCAAGAACATCTCGATGGCCGGTGGACTGCTGATGTCCGGGATCGACAACGACCCGCACAAGAAGCTGCTCGTCACCCGGGCCAAGGAATCCGCTGTGGTGGCCGGGGAGACGATGCGCGACAAGGCCGCAGAGGCATCGCAGCGGGCCAACAAGCGGACAACGAAGGCCAACAAGCGTGCTCACAAGGCGGGCAAGAAGGCGATGAAGCGGGCCAACAAGCGGGCCTCGGCGCTGCGTTCGTGAGCCACCGTCGCCGATGAGCGATGACGCACCCGGTCCGAGCCACGCCGCCGGCCCGGTGCACACGCACGACCTCGCCGACGACGTCGACCTCGGCCCGGTCGCTGCACACGTGCGGGTCGTGCTCACGGTGGCCGGCGTGCTGGTGGCGCTCGGGTCGGTCCTGGGTCTGGTGCTGACCTGGCCGGGCGCAACGGTCGACGTCGGCGAGCAGTACGACGTCACCCGCATCGGCGGGCAGGTGACGGCGCTCGAGCAGTGCGACCAGGACGGCGACTGCCTGCTTGCATCGGTCGAGCTCGAGGACGGCGAGCAGATCGACATCCCGGTACCGGCTGCGGACGCGGTGAACTCCGTCGACGTGGGCGAGGACATCGTCGTCGGCTTCACCGAGAACGCGCCGCCGGGCAACCAGTACTCCTTCTCCGACGTCGACCGCTCGACACCGGTCCTGTCGCTGCTCGCGCTGTTCGGGATCGGTGTGCTCGCGCTGTCGGGCTGGAAGGGCGCCGCCTCGCTGCTCAGCCTCGGCCTCACCCTGCTGGTGATCGGTGTGTACGTGCTGCCCGCACTGCTCGACGGCGGCTCCCCGATGGCCGTCGCGCTGACAACGGCAGCCGTGGTGATGCTCGTCGTCATGTACGCCACCTACGGGGTGTCCGTCCGCTCGACGGTGGCGCTGACCGGCACCCTGCTCGGCCTGGTCCTCGCCGCCGGCGTGGGATCGTCGTACACCGCGCTGGCCGACCTGCGCGGCTTCAGCGAGGAGTCCCAGGTGCTGCGCGGGCTGTTGGGCGACGGGCAGCTGGAGTTCCAGGGGCTGCTGCTCGCGGGGCTGATCATCGGGGCCCTCGGTGTGCTCGACGACGTGACCGTCACCCAGACGGCGACCGTGTGGGAGCTGGCGGCGGCCGACATGGACGCGCCGCGGCGCTCGATCTTCACCGCGGCGATGCGGGTCGGACGGGCCCATGTCTCGGCCACCGTCAACACCCTCGTGCTCGCCTACGTCGGCGCCTCGCTGCCGCTGCTGCTCGTCCTGTCCACGCTGGGGACCACGTGGACGGACGCGATCTTCACCGAGCCCGTGGCCACCGAGATCGTCCGCGGCCTCGCCGGCAGCCTCGGCATCATCGCCGCGGTGCCGCTGACCACTCTGATCGCGTGCTGGGCGGTGCCCCGCGAGGCCGACCAACGATAGCCTCGGTGGTGATGAACACCCCGACGACCGGCACCGCCTCCGAGCCCGCGCAGGCACCGCTCTGGCCGGCCCCACGGCGCAGCCGACCCGTCGACGCGCGGATCTCGCTGCCGGGGTCGAAGTCGCTGACGAACCGGGCGCTCGTCCTCGCCGCGCTCGCCGACGGACCGTCCGTGCTCGGCACCCCGCTGTTGGCCCGCGACAGCCGGCTGATGGCCGATGCCCTGCGGGCGCTCGGGGTCCAGGTGCGCGAGGACGCCGCGACCGGCGCCTGGCACGTGACGCCGCCGGCGGCGCTGCGCGGACCGGCGAACGTCGACTGCGGCCTGGCCGGCACCGTGATGCGCTTCCTGCCGCCGGTGGCAGCACTGTGCGTCGGCACGGTCGACGTCGACGGCGACCCGCGTGCCCGGGAGCGCCCGATGGACGCGATCATCACCGCCCTGCGCTCGATCGGTGTCCGGATCGACGACGACGGCCGCGGAGCGCTCCCGTTCCGCCTCACCGGCGACGGTTCGGTCGCCGGTGGCGTGGTCACGCTGGACGCCTCCGGCTCGAGCCAGTTCGTCTCCGCGTTGCTGCTCGCCGGGGCCCGCTACGACGAAGGGATCGACGTGCGCCATGTCGGCAAGCCCGTCCCGTCCCTGCCGCACATCGACATGACCGTGAGCCAGCTCCGCCTGCGCGGTGTCAGCGTCGACACCGACGAGCCGAACCGCTGGGTGGTGCATCCAGGGCCCGTCGCCCCGTACGACGTGGTGATCGAGCCGGACCTGTCCAACGCCGCCCCGTTCCTGGCTGCAGCGCTGGTCACCGGTGGGCGGGTCCGGGTCGCGGACTGGCCCGAGCAGACCGATCAGGCCGGTGACGAGCTGCGCTCGCTGCTCGCCCTGATGGGAGCCGGCGTGGGCAGGGACGGGACCGACCTCGTGGTGACCGGTGGCGCGTCGATCGAGGGGATCACCGCGGACCTGCACGACGTCGGCGAGCTCACGCCCGTGATCGCCGCGCTCTGCGCGTTGGCGACCTCGGTCTCCCAGCTCACCGGCATCGCCCACCTGCGTGGTCACGAGACCGACCGGCTGGCTGCCGTCAGCACGGAGCTGAACCGTCTCGGCGGCCGCGTCACCGAGCTTGGGGACGGGCTGCGCATCGAGCCGGCGCCCCTGCACGGTGGTGTCTTCGCGACGTACGCCGACCACCGCATGGCCCACGCCGGCACCGTGCTCGGGCTCGCAGTCGACGACGTGCTCGTGGAGGACGTCGCGACGACCGCCAAGACGTTCCCCGGTTTCGACGCCGCCTGGAGCAGGTTCCTGCAGTGAGCCACCGCTACGGCGAGCACGACCACGAGCACTACGAGCGGCCACGTCGACGTACCAGACCTCGTACCAAGGAGCGGCCCGCGCACGCCGATGCCGTCGCCGGCCGGGTCGTTACGGTCGACCGGGGACGCTACACGGTCCTGGTCGAGGCCGACGCCGCCGACCGGACCGTCACCGCGATGCGGGCCCGCCAGCTGGGCCGCAAGGCGGTCGTGGTCGGGGACGTCGTGCAGATGGTCGGGGACGTCACCGGTGACACCGGCAGTCTGTCGCGCATCGTGCGTGTGGAGCCGCGACGGACGGTGCTGCGCCGGACCGCCGACGACGACGACCCGGTCGAGCGGGTCATCGTGGCCAATGCCGAGCAGCTGGTCGTGGTCACCTCACTGGCGGACCCGCCTCCGCGTCCCCGCCTCATCGACCGCTGCCTCGTGGCCGCCTACGACGCCGGCATGGAGCCGGTCATCTGCCTCACCAAGTCCGACCTCGCGTCTGCCACGGAGCTGATCGAGGACTACGAGCCGTTGGGCGTGCCGATGGTGGTGACCGGCCGAGACAGCGACCTCGACGAGGTACGCGCCCGGTTGCAGGACCGGGTCAGCGTACTGGTGGGCCACAGCGGGGTCGGCAAGTCGACGCTGGTCAACGCACTGGTGCCGGACGCGTACCGGGTGACCAGCCACGTCAACGAGGCCACGGGGCGGGGCCGCCACACGTCGAGCTCCGCCATCGTGTTGGCGCTGCCCTTCGGCGGACTGATCGTGGACACGCCCGGCATCCGCTCCTTCGGCCTCGCCCACGTCGACCCCGACTCGGTCCTGGCGTCGTTCACCGACCTCGCGCAGGCCGCTGCGTCGTGCCCGCGGGGGTGCATGCACGCCGAGGGCGAGCTGGAGTGCGCCCTCGACATCGCAGTCACCGACGGGCGGCTCGACGCCCGGAGGGTCGCCTCGATGCGCCGGGTGCTGAGCAGCCGCGAGTCGCACGGTGGCGACTGAGCCCCGCCGGACGGGGCGCGCGGCGACGGTGTCTGTCCGCGTCGAGGGCGATGGCAACCGTTAGCCTGACCCGGTGGCCAGCCTCTTCACCGACGACCTACGCCTCGCGCACGTCCTCGCCGACGACGCGGACTCGCTGTCGATGGAACGCTACAAGGCCCTCGACCTGCACGTGTCGACCAAGCCCGACCTGACCCCGGTCAGCGACGCGGACGAGTCCACCGAGTTCGCGATGCGCCGCACGTTGGGCCGCGCCCGTCCGCGCGACGCGTTCCACGGCGAGGAGCACGGCAGCTCCGGCTGGGGCCAGCGCCGCTGGGTGGTCGACCCGATCGACGGCACGAAGAACTACATCCGCGGCGTCCCGGTCTGGGCCACGCTGATCGGACTCATGGTCGAGGACGAGGTCGTCGTCGGATGCGTGTCCGCGCCTGCCCTTGGCCGGCGGTGGTGGGCCAGCAAGAACGGCGACGCCTGGACAGGGCGCTCGTTGATATCGGCCAGGCAGTGCCACGTCTCCGACATCGACGACATCGCAGACGCGTCGTTCTCCTACGCCTCGCTCGGCGGCTGGGACGACATCGGTCGCAGCGAGGGGTTCCTGGCGCTGTCGCGTCGCTGCTGGCGTACGCGTGCGTACGGGGACTTCTGGTCCTACATGCTGCTGGCCGAGGGTGCGGTCGACATCGCCGCGGAGCCCGAGCTGGCCCTGCACGACATGGCAGCGCTGGACGTGATCGTGCGCGAGGCCGGAGGCCGGTTCACCGGGCTGGACGGTCGCCCCGGCCCCCTGGGCCGCAACGCACTCGCGACCAACGGGCGGCTGCACGACGCCGCGATGGCCTATCTCGGGCACTTCCCCGACGACGCCGACCACGACCGGGAGGGTGACCCGGTCACCGGCTCGGGCAACGTCCACGACATCGCAGGCCGGAGGCGGCCCGGCGCGCAGTGACCGGCGGCCCTCAGCTGCCTACCACCTGCTCCGCCGGCGCCCGCTCGAGCCCCCGGACCGAGCGCGACAACAGGGTCGAGGAAGCGACCAGCGCGTACAGCACCGTGGCAGCGACCACCACCTCGGTCGTGCCGAACACGGCGGCCAGCGGGCCGGCCAGGAGCTGCCCGACGGGGATCGCGACGAACGATCCCAGCGCGTCATAGCTGAACACGCGCCCGAGTACCTCCTCCGGCACGTGCTGCTGCAGGGCGGTCGCCCAGCCGACGCTGAACACCTCCATGCCGGCCCCGGCCGCCATCGACAGCCCGATCAGCAGCACCACCTGCGGGGCGACGCCGAGCGCGAGGAACGGCAGCACGCCGACCAGCATGCCGAGCATCCCCGCCCGCAACGGGTAGCGGATCGACACCCGCAGCAGCACGATGCTCGCGAGGAAGAAGCCGGCCGCCTCCGCACCCAGCACCAGTCCCCAGCCGCGCTCCCCGATGGTGTCGCGCGCGATGGCCGGGCCGAGCGTGTACCAGAGGCCGGCGTGGATCATGTTCATCACGCCGAAGGCCGCGACGACGACCCACACCCATTCGCGGCTGCGGAACTCGCCCCACCCCTCCCGCAGGTCGTGCCACATCCCGGCCGACCCGTCGCGCGCGTACGCCGGTACGGACAGCAGCCCCATGCAGGCGGCGGCGAAGCCGTACGTCAGCGCGTCGACGCCGATCGCCCAGCCGGACCCGACGGTGACCACGAGCGCACCGGCGATCCCGGGACCGACGATCAGGGTGACGTTGCGGGTGAACGCCATCATCGCGTTGGCCTGCTGGAGCTGGTGTCGCGGCACCAGCTGCGGGAGCACGCCCTGGAGGGCTGGGAACGTGAAGGCGACGACGGTGCCGTTGGCGAACTCCAGCACCACGATCATCCACACCTCGGCATGCCCGGTGATCAGCAGCACGGCGACCGCACCCTGGGTGAGGGCCGCCCCGAGGTGGGAAAGCCGCAGCACCGTGCTGCGGGGGAACCGGTCCGCGACCACGCCGCCCAGCAGCATGAACCCAGCCATCGGGACGCTGCGCGCCGCGAGCACGATGCCCAGCGCGGCGGCGGAGTCGACCAGGTCGAGGACCCCGAAGGCCAGCGCCACCGGTGCCATGGAGCTGCCCAGCATCGACACGGCACGGCCGAGGAAGAACAGGCGGAACGAGCGGTCGCGTAGCGGGGCGAACGACTCGGCGAGCCTCACGAACGCGCCTCACCGTCGGTGCGCATCTCAAACAGCGACATGGTGGTGCTGGTGCGGATCGTCCCCTCCGTCCGGGGCGGCCGAGCCTCCGCGTGCAACCGCTGGGCAAGCTCGGTGACTCCCGCGAAGACGTCGGCCCACACGTCGGGGTCGACCCACAGCTCAGCGTCGGTGGTGACGCCTGGCCGCCCGACGAGCCGCTCCGCGGACCGGCGTACGAGCTCGTCGGCCAGTGCGCGGACGTACACGCGGTGGCCGGCCTCGTCGGTGGCGACCTTCGGCGGGTCCTCGTGCGGGTAGCGGTAGATCTTGGCCACGCCACCACGGATGGACCGCTCCTCGGCCACCACGACCTCACCGACCGCGAGCAGCTGACGCAGGTGGTACGAGGCGTTGGCCTGGCTGATCCCGAGCTCAGCGGCCACCTCGGTCGCGCTCAGCTGCGCACCGGTCAGCAGGGACAGCATCCGGAGCCGGATGGGGTGGGCAAGCGCGCGCAGCGCATCGACTTCCAAAGACATGTTGGGGAGTCTGGCGTATCGATGGGCGGACCGTCAAGGGGTTCTTGGGGAGTCGCTTTCGGCGTTGTCACAGGGCGTCCCC